>JALOQG010000469.1 GCA_025453505.1 Myxococcota bacterium
GCTTTGAATGGTGTTCAATGCCCGTCGCCCCGACCGCCACGACCGCCGCTCCGACCCAGGCCCCGTCCGGCCCGAAGGGGGACCGCCGCGAGCGCGCGCGCGCCGAGACGCGCAAGCGGATCTGTGACGCCGCGATGCGCCTCTTCGTCGAAGAGGGCTTCGAGCAGACCTCGATGCGCCGCATCGCGGACGCCGTCGGCTACACGCCCGGCGCGCTCTACGCGTACTTCGAGGACAAGGACGAGATCCTCTACTCGCTGCTCGAGACCGGCTTCGCGCGCCTGCGCGAGACGATGCAGGGAACCCCCGCGCTCGCGCCGCGCGAACGCCTGCTGCGCGTCGGCGAGATCTACCTGCGTTTCGCGATCGAGAACCCGCACTTCTACGACCTCATGTTCATCATGAGCAACACGCGGCGCCGGATCCGGGAAGAAGAGCATTGGCAGGTCGGGATCGACACCTACGAGTTCCTGCGCGGCGCCGTGCGCGCCGGCATGGACGCCGGCCTGATTCCGCACGGCGACGCCGAGGCCGTGTCCTTCGCGCTCTGGTCGAACGTACACGGGATCGCGTCGCTTCTGCTGCGCGGCCGCGCCGTGATGATTCCCGACGAGTCGCTGCCCGCGCTCGTCACCGAGGCCTACCAGTGGCTGATGCACGCCACCATGACGCACGAGCAGAGAAGTCCCACCGCGCGCCCGGGGACGAGACGCTCGCCGCGGAGAAGAGGACCATGACATGCAGAACCGCAACGAAAGGGCGCGCGCCCTCCTCGCAGCCATCCTGCGGACGGCCCAGCTCGGATTCCTGATCGTCGGACTCGTGGCGCTCGCCGCTTGCGGAGCGCCCGGGCCGAGCGTCGCCGTAGACGACGCCATTCCCGTGCGCACTGCGCCGGTGCGCCGCGCCGACGCGGCCGAACCGGTGCGCGCGAGCGGCCTCCTGATCGGCAAGGAGGAGACGCGTCTCGCCTTCAAGATGCTCGGCGTCGTGGACCGCGTCGAGGTCGACGAAGGCGCACGCGTCGTGAAGGGACAGCGGCTCGCGACGTTGAAGCAGGACGAGGCGTCCGCGCGCGCGATGCAGGCCCGCCGCGGCGTCGAAAAGGCGGAGCGCGACGTCGCCCGCGCGCGCACGCTGCACGCAGAGGGCGTCGGCACCCTGCAGCGCCTCCAGGACGCGCAGACCGCACTCGACGTCGCGCGCGCCGATCTCACCATGGCGCGCTTCGACGAGACGCACGCGGCGATCGTCGCGCCGTCCGACGGCGTGATCCTCGGCCGCGAGGCCGACCCGAACGAGACGGTGCAGCCGGGCCAACCGATCCTGCACTTCAAGAGCGCCGGCGAAGGCTGGGTGCTGCGCGTGGGACTCGCCGATCGCGACGTCGTGCGCGTCGCGCTCGGGGACGTCGCGCACGTGCGCGCCGCCGCGTGGCCGGATCGCGCACTCGCGGGCCGCGTCGCGCAGATCGCCGCGGCGGCCTCGCCCGCGACGGGCACCTTCGACGTCGAGATCGCCGTCGAACCCGGCGACGTCCGCCTGCTCTCGGGCATGCACGCGCGCGTCGAGATCGAGCCGGCCGCGCGCGAGCCGGTGGCGTGGGTGCCGATCGACGCCTTCCTCGAAGGCGATGGCGACCGCGGCGTCGTCTACTCGCTCGACGGCGACATCGCGCGCCGCATCCCCGTGCGCCTGGCCTTCCTGCGCGGCACCGAGGCCGCGCTGCGCGAGGGACTCGACGTGGACGCCGTGGTGACCGACGGCGCCGCATGGCTGCGCGACGGCGCGCGCGTGCGCACGCTGCCGGCCGCCGTCGCGAGCCTGCCGTGAAGATCGCGGAGGCCGCGGTCGCGCGACCGCAATTCACCCTGGTCCTCTTCGCGCTGCTGGTGGCGCTCGGCTGGAACTCGCTGCGCACGATCCCGCGCGCCGAGGATCCGTCGTTTCCGATCCCGATCTTCAGCGTCGTCGCGGTGTATCCGGGCGCGGCGCCCTCCGACATGGAGCAGCTCGTCGTCGACCCGCTCGAGGACCGCATCTCCGAGCTGGACGATCTGAAGGAGCTGACCTCCACGGCCGAGGACGGCGTCTCGCTCACGATCGTCGAGTTCGAGGCCGACGCCGACACCGCGCGCAAGTACGAGGAGGTCGTGCGCGAGGTCAACGCGACGCGCGCCGACCTGCCCGAGAACCTCCAGCGACTCGAGGTGACCCGGGTCGAGACGACCAACGTCGCCGTGCTCCAGATCGCGCTGCTCTCCGAGACCGCGTCGTGGCGCGAGCTGCAGCGCCAGGCCGAGCGGCTCGAGGACCGTCTCGAAGCGGTGACGGGCGTGAAGGAGATCGACACCTGGGCGTATCCCGAGCAGCAGGTGCGGGTCGAGATCGATCCGGAACGCCTCTCCGCCTTGCGTCTCTCGATCGGGCAGGTGCTCGAAGCGCTGCGCAGCGACAACGCGGTCGTGCCGGGCGGCGGTGTCGACGTCGGCTCGCGGCGTTTCAACATCGAGGCCGGCGGCCACTTCGAGACCGTCGAGGAGGTGCGCGACACCGTGCTCGCCGCCGACGGCGCGCGCATCGCGACGCTCGGCGACGTCGCGAGCGTCGGGTGGGGCACGGCCGAAGAGACCCACCGCGCGCGCGTGGACGGCCGCCGCGCGGTCTTCGTCACGCTCGAGCAGAAGCCGAACCAGATCGTCTTCGAGGTGCGCGACC
>JALOQG010000470.1 GCA_025453505.1 Myxococcota bacterium
GCGTCGCGCACGTCCGCGACCAGGGCCGCACCTTCGAGCGGTCCCGCGGCGGCGGTGACGGCATTCGCGTCCACGTCGATCAGCGCGACGCGCGCGCCCTCGGCGACGAGCCGCTGCGCGGTCGCGAGACCGATGCCCGAGGCGCCCCCGGTGATCAGCGCGCGCTGGCCCTCGAAGCGCCTCAATGGAAGAGGTGGCCGCCGTTCACGTCGAGCGACTGCCCCGTGACGACGCGCGAGAGATCCGAGGCGAAGAAGACCACCGCGTCGGCGATCTCCTCGGAGGTCGGCAGATGGCGCAGCGCCGTCTGCGCGGCGACCTCGTCGTAGACCGCCTGCGCATCGATGCCGCGCTGCTTCGCCTGCATCGCGAAGTAGCCCTGCAGCGACGCGCCCCAGATGTAGCCGGGCACGACCGAGTTCACGCGGATGCCGTGGACGCCGATCTCCCGCGCGAGCCCCTGCGTCGCCGCCATCAGCGCGGCCTTCGAGGCGCCGTAGGGTCCCATGTTCGGCAGCACGTCGCGGATGATCATCGAGTTGATCATCACGATCGAGCCCTGGCGCTGCTCCTTCATGATCGGGAGCACCTCGTGCGTCAGCTGCATCGACCCGACGAGGTTCACGCGCAGCGGGCGCAGCAGGTCCTCGGCGCCGGCGTCCTCCATGCGCACGAAGCCACCCATGTCGAAGGCGTTGTTGACGAGCACGTCGATGCGCCCGTACTCGGCGCGCGCGCGCGCCGCGAGCCGGCGGCAGTCGTCCACGCTCGTGATGTCGCACGGCACTTCGAGCGCGCGACGCCCCGCCGCGCGCACTTCGGCGGCGACCTCCGCGATCTTGCCCGCCGTGCGCGCCGCCAGCACCAGGTCCGCGCCCTCGCGCGCGAGCGCGAGCGAAACGTCGCGGCCCATGCCGGGCCCGATGCCGGAGACGACCGCGACGCGGCCCGCGAGCAGGCCGCTCACGACAGCGCTCCGCCGTCGATGCGGAGTTCCTCGCCGGTGATGTGCGAGCCCTCGTCGGAGCCGAGGAACGCGATCAGGTTGGCCACCTTCTCCGGCTCGGCGAAACCGGTCAGCGGCATCATGCGTCGCACCAGCTTCGGGTTCGCGCCTTCCGGGATGTGGAACTGCTTCGTGATCGGCGTCTCGATGCTGCCGGGGCACACGCTGTTGGCGCGCAGGCCCTGCTGCGCGTACTCGACCGCGACCGCGCGCGTGAACGCGATCACGCCGCCCTTCGACGCCGCGTACGCGGCCGCCCACGGGTGGCCGGTCATGCCGGCCGTCGACGCGACGTTGACGATGTTGCCGCGCGTCGCGAGCAGGTGCGGGATCGCCTCGCGGCACACCAGGAAGGTGCCCGTCAGGTTGATCGCGACGACGCGGTTCCAGTCCGCGAGCGGAAGCTCGTGGGTGTGATCGAAGCGCAGGATGCCGGCGACGTTGCACACCACGTCGAGCTTTCCGAAGCGCGTGACGGCGCCCTGCACGGCGGCGCGCACCTGCGCCTCGTCGCAGACGTCCACGACCGCGGTCTCGCACGCGGCGCCCCGCACGGCGGCATCCTTCGCGGTCGCGTCGAGCGCCTCGCGCTGGACGTCGCAGAGCGCGAGCTGCGCGCCCTCTTCCGCGAGTCGCAATGCGCTCGCACGCCCGATGCCGGAAGCGGCGCCGGTGATCAAGACCGTTTTCCCTTCGAAGCGTTTCATGACGACCTCTTTGCTCGTACGTGCAGGCCTTATGGATTCTCGCCGCTCGCCTTCGGCTCGCTACGCGGGAGCGTCCTCATGGATTCTCGCCGCTCGCCGTTGGCTCGCTGCGCGGGAAAGTGGGTTCTCGGGTTCCTCGGAGATTCTCAGGTTGCTCGGACTTTGGAGATGACTTCGTCGGCGAAGCGGCGCAGGCCGTCGCGCTTGTCCTGGATCGAGTCCCACTTGCCGCCGTAGAGGATCCACGGCGCGGTCGCGTAGTGCGTGACGCCGATCTCGGCGAGACGCCGGATGCCGTCGGCGTCGAAGGCGTCGATCGACGCGGCGACGACGTCGAAGGACTCGTGCCCGCGGCCCAGCTCGGCGCGGTAGGCGCGCAGCTTCGCGACGATCTCGCGCAATTCGGCCGTCGAGTGCAGGTCCGAGACCCAGCCGTCGAGCCGCGCGGCGCGGCGCAGCGCGGGCTCGGAGAGCCCGCCCGCATAGATCGGAACCGGCGCGGAGGGCTTCGGCAGCATGCGCACGCGAGGGAAGTCGAAGCAGCGGCCGTGGTGCTCGACGTAGTCGCCGCTCCACAGCTTGCGCAGCACCTCGATCATCTCGTCCGTGCGGCGCCCGCGGCTCTTGAAGTCCTGGCCCGCGAGCTCGAACTCTTCCGCGCACCAGCCGACGCCGACGCCGAGCGCGACGCGATCCGCCGAGAGCGCGGCCGCGGTGGCGATCTGCTTGGCCGCGAGGAACGGGTTGCGCAGCGCGAGCACGTAGATGTTGGTGAGGAAGCGCAGCCGCGTCGTGACCGCCGCCATCGCGCCGATGGCGACCCACGGGTCGGGCCACGCGGTGTCCTCGGTCCAACGGATGGCGCCATCCTTCGTGTACGGATACGGCGACGCGATCGTCTCGGGGTGCGCGACGTGATCCGAGATCGCGATCGCGTCGATGCCGTTCTGCTCGGCGAGCACCGCCATCTCGCAGAGCTGCGACGCGGG
>JALOQG010000471.1 GCA_025453505.1 Myxococcota bacterium
GGCGTGCGAGCGGAGATCTACCGCGCGCGCCGCCAGCGCGAGACGTCGCTGATGGCCAAGGGCATCTTCGGTCACGCGGCGCGCCGCTCCGAAGCCATCGCGTCGGGCGACCGCTCGCGCGACGCGTAGAGGACCTCGGCCGGCGGGCCGAGGCAGATCTTTCCCGGGCCGACGCGCCAGGGCTCAGGTTGCGGCACCGTGCGTTCGATCCGATGGCGTGGCGACTCGCACCTGGAAGATCCGCCTCGGACGCCGAGGCGACGGCCCCGGCCCGACGCGCGGTCCCAGCTTCGGCGGCCGCGTCGGCGCGACGCTCTTCTTCGGCGTGTTCTTCGCGTTCGGTGCCGTCTTCCTCGTCTTCTTCGGACGCGAGATCTGGCGGGGCGTCGAACCACTCGGATGGAGCGAGCGCCGCTGCGAGATCCTGCGCAGCGCGGTCGCCCACGGCAGCGAGGACCGGCCCTACCGCCCCGACGTCGCCTTCCGCACGGCCGACGGAAGCCCGCACGCCGAGGGCTCCCGCATCCAGCGCCAACCGCCCTCCTACTCGACCTGGAACGCCGCCGCCGAGCGCCTCACGCCCTATCCGGTCGGCGCGCGCGTACCGTGTCGGGTGTCGGCGCAGGGCGAAGCCGTCCTCGAGCCCGGCCCGTTCTGGATGGCGGCGTGGATGCTGCTGCCGCTCGTATTCGTCGCGATCGGTTCGTTCGGGATCGCGGCGAGCTGGCGCCGCAAGAAGACGGACTCGCACGGGCGCTCGATGCCCGAGGTGTTGGGTGCGCGAGCGGAACGCCGTGCCTTCGATGGCCTGACGCTCTTCGGTGCTGTCTTCGCCGTCGTCGGAGGATGTCTGTTCTGGTTCATGGGCGTCGCGCCGGCCGCGCGCATCCTGATGGCTCGGGACTGGGATCGTCTCACGTGCAGCGTCGAGAGCAGCCGCGTCCTGACACACGAGGGCGACGACTCGACCACCTACGGCATCGACATCCTCTACCGCTGGGAACGCGGACACGGCATCGAGCGCTCGAGCCGCTACGACTTCTTCGGCGGCTCCACTTCGGATTACGCGGACAAGGCGGCGATCGTACGCGCGCACCCGGCGGGCTCGGAGGTCGCGTGCTGGGTGCATCCGCAGCGGCGCAACGAGGCGGTGCTCGAGCGCGGGGCCACGGCTGCGGCCTGGTTCGCGGTCGTGCCGCTCGGGTTCCTCGCGGGCGGCGTCGCGATGATCGGCATCGGCCGTCGGCAGGCGGGAAGGCGCGCGCGCGCGAGGCGCCGCGCGATGGACGGCACGTTGCCCTTTGCTCCGGACGACGCCGTCCTCGACGTCCTGCCGGATCGCGTGCTCCCGCCGGGTCCCGCGCTCCTCCCTGCGCGCAACACGCGCTGGGGCCGCGTGCTCGGCGTCGTCTTCGCAGCCGCCTTCTGGAACGGCATCGTCGCCGTGTTCGTGAACCAGGCATGGAAGGCCTGGGAGCGAGGACGGCCCGAATGGTTCCTGACGCTCTTCCTCGTTCCGTTCGTGCTCGTCGGGGTCGCGCTCTGTTGGGCCATCGTGCACGCGCTGCTCGCGCTGCTCAATCCGCGCCCGGCGCTGCGGATCGGCACGGGTGTGCCGCGACTCGGCGAGCCGATCGAGATCCAATGGGAGTGCCGTGGCGCGGTGCATCGGCTCGATCGCGTGCGCATCAGGCTGCGGGGAACCGAGCAGGCCACCTACCAGGTGGGCACCGACACGCGAACCGCCAGCGAGATCTTCCACGAGGAGATCCTGGTGGATTCGCCGGCGCCCGCATGCCATCTCGGTGGATCCGCGAGCTTCACGATCCCCGCGTCGTCGATGCACTCCTTCGAGAGTGCTCACAACCAGATCCTCTGGACGCTCGAGTTCGAAGGCGAGATCCGCCGCTGGCCGAACGTGGAAGAGGTCTATCCGCTGGTCGTGCTCCCGCGCGCGGCGACGGAAGGCAAGCGGGAGGCTCGGCGGCCGTGATCGAGATCCACCTGGACGGCGGGCAGCAGACATTCGCGCCCGGCGACTCGCTGCGCGGAACGTTGCAGTGGATGGGCGACGCCGCTCCGCGCGCCATCGAAGTGCGACTGCTCTGGCACACGAGCGGGCGCGGCGACCGCGACGTCGGCGTCGCGCACCGGCTGCGAATCGAGGCGCCGGCGGCGATCGGATCGAGCCCCTTCGAGTTCACGGCGCCGAGCGGGCCGTACTCGTGCTCGGGCCGACTCGTGTCGATCTGCTGGGCGCTCGAGGCGACGGCGGAGCCGGGCGACGAAGTGGTGCGCTCGGAGCTCGTGATCGCACCGGACGGCCGCGAGGTGGGCCTCGGCCCGCCGGCGGTCTGAGACACCCGATCGATGCGAGCCCGTGAGAATCCGTTCCGGACCGAACGACTCGAGAGGCTCGGCTTCCGACACCCGTCGCTGTCGGCGGAGGAGATCCATGCGCGCTGGGTCACGTTCGGCCGGCGCGCGGCGATCGTGGGACCGCACGGTTCGGGCAAGACGACGCTGCTGCGCGAGATCGCCGCGCGTGCGGAGCGCGAGGGCTTCCGCGTCGTCCGGTGGTTCCGGAACGCCGACTCGCCCCCGGTGCACACGAGCGCGATCGCGAGCGAAGCACGCGAGCTCGGACCCGCGGACGTGCTCGTCTTCGACGGCGCCGGACACCTGTCGCGGTGGGCATGGCG
>JALOQG010000472.1 GCA_025453505.1 Myxococcota bacterium
GACCAGACCGGCGTGACAGCCGAAACGATGGGGCACAGCCTGCTCACGCAATTCGAAGGCCTCGAATTCCGACAGGTGACTCTGCCATTTATATCCACCATTGACAAGGCAGAGGAAGCCGTGAGGCGCATCAACGCGACCGGTGTTACCGACGGCGCGCGTCCCGTCGTCTTCAGCACGCTCGTGAAGGACGACCTGCGCAACGTGGTGAAGCGGAGCAACGGGCTCTTCCTCGATTTCTTCGACGCCTTCCTCACGCCGCTCGAGAAGGAACTCGAGGTCAAGTCGTCCGAGCGGGAAGGCCGGGCGCACGGCATCGCAGACCAGCTGGTCTACAGCACGCGAATCGACGCCACGAACTTCGCGCTGTCGGCGGATGATGGCAGCGTGGTGGCGGATTATGACCGTGCGGACGTCATCCTCGTCGGCGTGTCGCGCTCGGGCAAGACGCCGACGTGCATCTACATGGCGATGCAGTACGGAGTGTTCGCGGCGAACTACCCTCTCACCGAGGACGACTTCGAGGAAAAGCAGCTGCCCGCGATGCTGCGCGGTCACAAGTCCAAGCTGTTCGGGCTGACCATCGCGCCCGGACGCCTGCAACACATCCGCAACGAGCGGCGCCCCGGCAGCCGCTACTCGTCGCTCGCGCAATGCGATTTCGAGGTGCGTGCTGCGGAGGCGCTCTTCCAGCGGTTCGCGATCCCGCAGCTCAACACGACCGAATGCTCGATCGAAGAGATCGCGAGCCGGGTCATCGATCGCATGGGCATCGAGCGGCGCCTGCGTCCGTGAGGCCTCGCGAGGCTGTGGCGCGCGTCACGGTTGTGCGAAAACGCTGTGCTATAGTCGGGCCATGACCGTCGACAGCCTGTGCGTGACCACTTGGCGTGCGCGGCCGGTGAGCTTCGTCAGCCTGATGACGCTGTACGAGAGCAACTACATCCGGCTTCGAGCGCTCGTGGGAGACGTGCGTTCGCTGGCCGGCCGGCGCGTGTCGCGCGTCGCGGGCGACTGCGACCTGCACCTCGAGTCGGTCGAGCAGAACCCTTACACGACGGTGCTGCGGCTCACGTACCTGTTCGACGACGAGGCGGGACCGACCGCCGATCCCGACCTCGAGGTGCGCGTCTACCATGACGCGCGTCTCGCCGAGGCGAGCCGCTGTGCACGTTGGGTTCGCCACCCCGGGCTCGAGTCCATCCGCTCGGGCCTGTCGGTCGCGCTCGGCGAGCGCTGGCTCCGCAACATGCTGCTGAACAAATGGCTCGACTACTGCGTCGACTGCGGCCACCGCTTCGCCGCGAGCCCGGCAGGAGCGCGACCGGCGCTGCATGAGCCTGCGTGACGACCTCCGTCGCCTGACCCAGCGCCTGGCGGGCCGCCGTCCCTCCGCCGAGGAGGAACGGCTCGTCGAGTTGTTCCGCAACCGGGCGGAACTCAAGAAGGAATTGACTGCGCTCGACGAAGAGAGACATCGGCTGCTCGACCGCCTGAAGCTCCAGGAAGGCGCGACCATGCGCGTCGAGGAGCAGTATGCGGCCCTCGAGCAGTACCTGGGGCGGCCCGACGAGGGCTACAAGAGTCTCGCCTACTTCCAGCTGAGGGCGTTGTGGCGCGCGGGCTCCAAGCGCCTGGAGCAGTTCGCGAGCGACCTCGCCCGACAGCAGAAGGACCGCGAGCGGCGCGCGCAGGTGGCGGAATTCGAGCGCGACAAGCGCGCGAAGCTCGGCGACGTCGACCGCGAATTCGTCGAGGCGAAGGTGCTCGCGGACCAGTTGCAGGCCGAGCAGAAACTCGCGCAGCAGCGTCTCGGCGAGCTTGCCGGATTCTGGAATCACTTCAGGCGTCGCAAGCTCGAGGACGCGATCGCCGCACGAGCGCTGCGGCTCGAGACCGCGCAGGCGGCCGTCACCGACCTCGGCGACGCGCGCCATGCGATCGAGGCCGAACCGCCGCCCGCCTTCGAGGGCATCAGCCTCGAGGGCAAGCGAGCCGTCAACCTCGCGGTCGTCGCCTACGCGGAATGGCTGTGCGACCGGCTCGCCGCCGACGGCCTCGCGGACCTCGCGCGGCAGACGACGCTACGCCGGGTCTTCGAATCCGGTTACGGCGGTCGCGAGGAGTGCCTGGCGCTGATGGACCGCGCCGCGAAGGCGATCGCGGACCTCGAGCGACAGTCGGACGATCTCGTCGAACTCAAGTCCCGCACCGACCGCCTGCGCCGCTCCGCGCGTTACCGCGGGGAGAACGATCCGATCCCGATGCAGGACAGCATCAGCCCGCCGGACGGTCCGGGACGTACGCACGGGTCCGTCAACGTACTGCTCGAGGAGTACTTCGAGATCTACGGCGCGCTGCTGCGCTGAGCGGCAATTCGCCTGATTCCTGTGGCCCAGGCAATCAATCCAAGGGTCGACGCCGATGGGCAACTCTCACAAGTGGCGTCTCGCGCGGATGTTCCGCGACATTCTCATGATCGTCGGCAGCGTGTTGATCGCGCTACTGGTGAACGACTGGAATGAACGTCGCAAGCAGTCGAAGGTGTTCGAAGAGGCGCTGACGCGGGTCTACACGGACGTCCAGAAGGAGCGCTTTCAGGCGCTACGGGATTTCGAGGAGTCCCGGCTGCAATGGGATCTGGTGCACAAGATGCTCGAAGAGCCGGACACGATTCCGGGCGATGTTCTTCCCTTCG
>JALOQG010000082.1 GCA_025453505.1 Myxococcota bacterium
GCGCCGGGCAGGCAGTGGCAGAACGCGTGCACCGCGCGCGCGGGATTCGGCCGGAAGCGATCGCCCGCGACGAAGAGCACGCCCGAAGTGCCGAGCGCGAGCGACGCATCGCCCGGCGCGATCACGCCCGAGCCGAGCGCGCCGGCCGCCTGATCGCCCGCGCCCGCTGCGACCGGCACGCGATCCATGCCCCAGGCGGAAGCGACGTCGGCGCGCAGCACGCCCGTCGCTTCGCTGCCCTCGAAGACGCGCGGCATGGCGCGTTCGTCGAGACCGCAGGCCGCGAGCATCGCCGGCGACCACGCGCGCCGCGCGACGTCGAGCCAGAGCGTGCCGGACGCGTCGGAACAATCCGTCGCGGCGTCGCCCGTCATGCGCAGACGCAGCCAGTCCTTCGGCAGCAGCACGCGGCGCACGCGCGCGAAGACGTCGGGCTCGTGCTCGCGCAGCCAGAGCAGCTTCGGCGCCGTGAAGCCCGGCATCGCGCGATTGCCCGTGATCGTGCGCGACGCCGGTTCCGCGCGCTCGAGGGCCGCGCACTGCGCCGCGCTGCGCCCGTCGTTCCACAGGATCGCCGGACGCAGAACCGTGTCACCCGCTCCGAGCAGCGTCGCGCCGTGCATCTGTCCCGAGAGCCCGATCGCGCGCACGTCGCGCAGCGCAGCGCCCGCGTCGGCGCGGAGGGCCTGCACGGCGGCGTCGGCGGCGCGCCACCAGTCGGCCGGATCCTGCTCGGACCAGCCCGGCCGCGGCCGCGCGACGGCGAGCGGAGCCGTCGCCTGCGCCCGCACGCGATCGCCGTCGAGCACGACGGCCTTGACGCCCGAGGTGCCGAGGTCGATGCCGAGCGTCACGGGGGCGGACACGCAGGCGCTTCTAGCATCGCGCCCGTCGGCGAGTAAAGTAGGCGCGCGCGTGAGGAGGAAGAGATGGAGATGCGAGGCTTCGATCGGTCGCTCGCCCATGGGACCCGGGCCTCTTCCTGGGCCTGTGCGGCGCTCCTGTCGCTCGCGCTCGCGGGCCCGGCGTCCGCGGACCAGACGGAAGCGGAGGTCGGCGTGCCGGAGCCCGAAGCCGCCGCGGAAGCGGCGCCCGAGCCGCCGGCGGAGCCCGTCTCGCTCGTGTCCGGTGACGCGCCCCCGCCCCTCTCCAGCGAGCCGATCGACGCGGTACACCGCCCGCACGGATTCTGGGGACCGGTCGCGATCGCGGCCGACCTGCTCGTGATGCGACCCGTGGGGCTCGTCTCGCTCGTGGCCGGAGGCGCGGCCTTCGTCGTGGTGTCGCCGGTCGCGGCGGCCACGGGGACCCTCGGCGATCGCCTGGACACCCTCGGCGACCGCGCCGAGAACGTCTTCACGCGCCCGCTCGGAGCGCTCTGACCCGATCCGGCCCGTCCTCAAGCGACGAGCGCCGCGCGTCGATGCGCACGGGGCTCGCGCGGAGGGCGTCATGGAGTTCCTGGGTCTGCTCGGCAATGTCGCGTTCGCGCTCGCGAGCGCAGTCGTAGGTGTGCGGCTGCTGCTGCTGGCGCGGCAGACCCACTGCGCGCCCGAACTCGCGATGGGCCTCGCCTTCGTCTCGTCCGGTGCGATCGGATTCGTGTTCTACGTGTCGGCCGACGTGCTGCGGCGCAACGGCGGCGACGCGACGGCGATCGCACGGCTCGGCCAGCTCGGCACGCTCTTCTTCTACGGCGGCTACGCCGCGATGGCGGTCGGGACGTGGCGCATGTTCCGGCCCGCGGAGCGCTGGCCGATCGGGGTCATCGCGGGCTTCTGCGCCGTCCTGCTCGGCGCGTCGGCGACCCTGCTCGGCACCACCGACTCCCAGCCGGGCGCGACGGGCGAGATCGCGACCTGGATCGGCATCGGCGTCGGCTGCTCGGTATTCGCGTGGAGCGCGATCGAGGCGTGGCTGCTCGTCGCGCGCATGGGCAAGCGGCTCGCGCTCGGCCTCGTCGAAGCGGAGGTCGTGGACCGCGTGCGGCTGTGGGGCTGGGCCGCGAGCGCCGCGTGCGCGATGACGGGACACGCGATCGCGATGCGGCTCGCGACCGGCAGCGCCGTGCTCTCGAACGGACACCAGTTGTTCGCGTCGGGACTCGGCCTCGTCGCGGCGATCGCCGTATGGCTCGCGTTCTTCCCGCCCGCCGCCTACCGCCGCCGCTTCGCGCGCGCGGCCTGAGGCGCGTTCAGGCGCGCGCGAGCGGGCGCATCACCTCTTCGGCGAAGCGCTCGATCTGCTCCATGTCGCGCCCCTGGATCACGATGTAGGAGAGCCCGGTCTCCTCGCGCCGCTTGGCGAGCCGATCCTGGATCTCGCTCGCTGGACCGGTCAGGAAGAGCGGGCAGTCGGCGACCTCCGCGACGCTCATCCCGGTGTTGCCCGCGAGCCCGCTGCGCAGACCGCTCGGATCGTCGGCGATCGCGAGCACGAAGGTCAGCGACTGCAGCTCGATCGACGCGGGATCGCGGCCCGCCTTCTCGGCGGCCGCACGCACCCAGCCGACCTTCTCGCGCACGCGCTCGGGCGCGAGATCCGCGGGCGTCTTCGGCGTGATCTTGCCTTCGGGCAGCGACGGATTGATGCCGACGATGTCGGCCCAGCGGCCCGCGACCGAGAGCACACGCTTGCCACCGCCACCGACGAGGATCTGCGGACGCTCGCCGGCGGCGAGCGGCGCCGCCTTCGGCACCGCGTGGACCGCGTAATGCTTGCCCGTGAACGAGAACTCGGCCTCGCGCCACATGCCGAGCGCGATCTGCAGCGCCTCTTCGAGCCGTTCGATGCGCGGGCCCGGGCTGTCGTAGCGCAGGCCCGCCTGCTGGTAGTCCGTCTCCATCCAGCCCGCGCCGAGGCCGAACTCGTGCCGGCCGCTCGACAGCAGGTGCAGCGTCGCGGCCTGCTTCGCGTAGACCACGGGGTGGCGGTAGTCGATGCCGTAGACGAGCGAGCCGACGCGCAGCCGCGTCGTGACGGCGGCGGCCGCGCTGAGCAGCACCGTCGGATCCCACTGCGGCGAGAAGTGATCCGGGCAGAAGATCGTCGAGTAGCCGAGCGCCTCGATGCGCCGCACGTGATCGGACCAGCTCGTCGGCGACCGGCTCGGAAGGTTCATGCACTGGACGCCGAAGCGGAACGGGCGGAGAGACGCGTGCGGCACGGGACTTCCCTTCGAGGTGGAGAGGTGGCCGAGGCGAGTTCGCGATGCACCAGGCCCGGCTCGTCAGGCGGGCCGGAAGAACGGATTCCACGGGCGCTCGCGCAGCGCGAGCACCTGCGCGACCGAGGGCGCGCCCGCGCGTCCGGCCGCGAGCGCCTCGCGCGTGGCGCGGCGGTTGTTGCGGTACACCGATTCGGCGTCGCGTGCCGCCGGGCTCACCCACACGGCGGCGATCAGCACCAGCGCGTCGATCTCGTCGGCGCGCAGGACGGCGTCCGCGATCGCGTCCGCCACGCCTCCCGCGACGCCCGCCTGCGCGGCGCCCCAGGTCAGACGCGCATGCTCGTCGTCCGCGATCGCAGCCTTGTTGACGAAGAGCGTCGGCGGCTTCACGGGCACGCCCGGCTGCAATACGACCAGGTAGGGCGCGTGGCCCGCCGTCGGAGTGGCCAGCGCGGTCGCCCACGCCGCCCCGACGGGGCCTTCGCGCGGACCGAGCACGGTGTTGAGGTGCGCGGCCTCGGCCCCGTCTCCCACGAAGCTCTCGCCGATCTCGATCGCCACGTCTCTTCTAGCGTCCGTAGCGCACGCGGCGCAGCAGCTCGGTGGACTGCGTGTCGGGCCGCGTGTCGTAGGCGAGCAGCGCGACGAGGCGCGCGACGCCGCCCTCGATCGGCGTCACGCGGTGCATCGAGTTGCGGCCTTCGAAGAGCAGCAGGGTGCCGGGCGTCATCGGGATCGTGCGCACCTGCGAGCGATCGCCGTCGAGCACGCGCTGGACCGCCTCGTAGCGCTCGTCGTCGCGCGATCGGATCAGCGGCGTGTACTCGAAGTCGCCGCCGGCCTCGGCGTCGCGCAGCGCGATCGACACGACGAAGTCGGTCTGGTCGAAATGCCAGTGCAGTTCGTCGCCGGCCTTCATCGCCGCGACGTTCAGCGCGCCGCACGGATCCGCGTAGCGGTAGAGCGGCTCGCGACCGAGCGCGGCACCGATGAAGCGCAGCAGCCCGTCCCACTCGTAGAGCTGGCGCAGCGCGTGCGAAGCGGGCACGAGGTCGTACGCGATCGCCTCGACCGCCGAGCGTCCGCCGAGCCGCCCGCGCGGATGGCCTTCGGGTACTCCCTGCTCGGGCAGGCCGAGGTACACCGTCGCGCGTGTCTCCGCGAAGTGGCCGGTTCCGACGAGCGCGTCGGATTCCTTCCCCATGCGCTCGGTCGCTTCGGGCGTCACGAAGCCCGGCAGCTCGGCTGCGCCCGACGCCGCGAGCTGCGCGCGGCAGGCCTCGACGAGGGTGCGCGCGGCGGGCGCGGCGAGGTCGAGGATCGGGTAGCGATCGAGATCGACGAAACGCGAAGGAGTGCGGTCGTCCATGCCTGGCTCCCCGTCGGTGCGGCGCACGGTAGCCCGCGACGGCGTAACGAGCGCCGAGCGCGTCTAGGCGAAGAGACCCGGATAGTTCGAGGTGCTGACCGAGAAGTTCGGGAACACGGGCGAAGCGTCCGAGAGACCCATGTGACGATCGAGCACCTCGGCGAACACGTCGCGGAAGTCGGTCGTGGTCGCGAGATCGATGCCCTGGAAGAGTTGCGCCGGCGCGAGCCCGGGCCACGTGTCGCCCGCGAGCTTGACCTGGCCGCCCTGCACCGCGCCGCCGAGCGCGAGCATGACGCCGCCGTGCCCGTGATCGGAGCCGATCGCGCCGTTCTGCGCCACGCGCCGGCCGAACTCGCTCATGACGAGGATCACGGTGCGGTCGAGATCGCTGCCGAGATCGGTCGCGAACGCGGCGAGGCTGTTGCCGAGGTCGGCCGCCATGTTCGGGAAGTGGATGTGCTGGTTCGCGTGGTGATCCCACGAAGCATGGTTCACCGCGGCGACGCGCACGCCGACGTCGCCCTTGATCAGCGCCGCGAGATCCTTGAGCGCGAGACCGAGCTTCGAGCCGGGATACGTGACGGAGGTCGCGGTGTTCACCGTGCCGATCAGCTCGATCAGGTCGACCGCGTTCGCGCCGGTCTTGGCGACGAACGGCTTTGCCGAGCCTTCGAAGATCTGGCGCAGGGCGAGACGCCGCTCGTTCGTGTAGGTGCCGGTCAGGCTCATGCGCGAGAGGGCCGGGATCGCGAGCGTCTCGACGGGGCCGACCAGCGCCTTCGCGGCAGAGTTCTCGATCGTGACCGCCGAGATCGAAGAGGTCAGGCCCGCGACTTCGAGGAAGCGGTTCAACCAGCCGACCTGTGCGGTCTTGTCGTCGGGCGCGGCGAACTCCATGAAGTCCTGCGAGTCGAAGTGCGAGCGCGAATGGCTCGGAGACCCGCAGGCGTGCAGCACCGCGAGGCGGCCCGATTGATAGAAGGGCAGCAGCGCCGAGAGCGACGGGTGGAAGCCGAAGAACCCGTCGAGGTTCAGCTGGGTGCCGGCAGTCACGCGGATCGTCGAGCGCGCGGCGTAGTAGGCCGGATCGCCGTACGGGACGACGAGCGAAAGCGCGTCGCAGCCACCGCGCAGATACAACGCCACGACGACCGGATCGGTTCCGGCCGCGCGCGCAGGCCGCGCCTTCAGGAGCACCCCGGGCGCGATCAGCGCCGCGAGGCTCGCGGTCGCGGTGTGCAGGAACTGGCGGCGGTTCAGGACCATGCGTACGTCTCTCCGGCAGCGGGATCGATGGATCTTCGCGGATCAGTGCATCAGGAAGTCGGGACTCGCGAGCAGCGTCGCCGCCGCTTGCGGCACGCGCGCCGCCGGCGGCAGGCCCGCGACGAGGCTCTCGAGCGCCGCTCGCGTGCTCGGCTCGATGCCGTTGCGCAGGAACTGCCTCTGCAGCTGGTCGACGATCTCCGCGGGCGTCGTTCCCGTGACCTGGAAGCTCGGCCCGAAGCCCGCCTCGCCGTGCGCCGCGCGCCAGGCGAGGTTGATCCGGGCGATGACGGTTCCTTCGCCGGTCCACGCCGCGGAGACGTCGGGATGCCCCGTCGGCGGTCCCGCGCGGTAGAGGCCTTCGCCCATGATCTGGAGCGGCTCGCTCATGGCCCACGCAAGGTTCGCGTCGTCCGCGACTCCGACCGCTCGCGCGAGACTCGCCGCGTAGACGAAGGGCCGCTTCACCCGTGTGTTCCGGTCCGCGATGGTCAGGAAATCCGCCGAGCGGAGGATCGTGCGCATGACTTCGCGCAGATCCCCGCCCGTCGAGAGGTAGGTGGTCGCCGCCGCCTGGACGACCGCCGCCGGGGGATCGTCGGCGATGAACCGGCGGCACAGCTTCTCGCTCAGGAAGTAGGCGGTCTGGGGCAGCGCCGCGGCGTATGCGACCACGTCGCGGCCGTCGTTCTGCCCGCCGTTCGCCGCGAGCGCGAGTCCCATCACGTTCTTCGGGCCCTGGTCGTGACCCTGGTTCAAATACTGGAAGCCCGTGCTGGTCGGCTGGAAGAACGTCGTGATCGTCCACGCGGTGAACGCGCGCGCGGCCTCGCGCACGTCCTCCTGCGTGTAGCCACCGTCGACGCCGACCGTGTGCAGCTCGAGGAACTCGCGCGCGTAGTTCTCGTTGATCCCGTAGGGAATGCCGAGATGGACGTAGCCGGTGCGGAAGTTCACCGCGTTGTCGAGGTAGTCGAGCATGCCGGGGTTCTGCGTCGTGGCGCGCAGCATGTCTTCGAAGCGGCCGAGCACGTGGGGCCGGATCGCGTCGCGCTCGAGCGTCAGGAAGCCCCAGCGCGCCTCCTCATTGAGACCGTCCACGTTGAAATGGTTGAACCAGAAATCGACCAGCACCTGCTCGAGCTGCTTCTTGCTCTTCACGGCGCGCAGGATCTTGGCGCGCGTCGCGTCGCGGATCGGTGTACCGGGACCGATCTCGGGATTGCCGGTGTATTCGTGGAACGTGGTGCGCGACTGCCCGAAGGGCATCGTCGTCACCGGATAGAGCGCTGCGATCTGCGCCTCGAGGGCGCTGTCGTCGAGCGTCTCGGGGTGGAGCTGCTCTTCGATGTAGGCGTTGACGCCGAGTTCCTGGATCCGCGCGCGGCTCCAGGGGTCGGGCCCGTAGCCCATGCGGTTCAGCACGTGATCCTGCTGGATCCGGCCGATCGTGGGATCGCACGCGACGTGGGAGAGGAACAAGAGACCCGACAGCAGCAAGGGCCAGGCGCCGATGCGCCTCCCTGCGCCTTGTGTCCGGTTCGAGCGCAACCTCATCGTTCTCCTCCGACCGCGGGATCCGACAGCCACCCGACGGCGCGGGGGCACGATGCCTCGACGGCAAGCCCGCGCAACCGGCCCCCGCGGGGCCTGTGAGCGCGGTCTCCCAGTCTGCCATGAGAGTGGCCCGCGCCGGGAACTAGTGGCTCGCTTTCCGCTCGGAAAGCGATTCGAGCGTCACCGTACGCGCCTGGCGCGCGATCCACGCGGCGCGCTTGCGAAGCTTCGGCGACGGAGCGTCCACGCGCCGTTGAACGGGGTTGGGCAGCACCGCCGCCAGCAGCGAGGCCTGCGCGAGGTCGAGGCGCGACGGCTCGACGTCGAAGAAGCGCCGGCTGGCCGCCGCGACCCCGAAGGTGCACGGCCCGAATTGCGCGACGTTCACGTACACCTCGAGGATCCGCTGCTTCGGCCAGAACAGCTCGATCCACACCGTGAGCCACACCTCCGCTCCCTTGCGTACCCAGCTCCGCGCCGGCCACAGGAACAGGTTCTTCGCGACCTGCTGCGAGATCGTGCTGGCGCCGCGCGCGGACCCGCGGCCGCGTTCCTCGAACGCCTTCTCGATGGCGTGGAAGTCGAAGCCGTCGTGTTGCGCGAAGCGCTGGTCCTCGGCCGCGAGGACGGCGCGGAAGACCGACGGCGCGATCTGCGAACGCGGGACCCAGTCGTAATCGACGCGCGCGCAGCGATCCTCGCCCGACGCGAAGGGCCACTGCTTCTGCAGCATGAACGCGCTGGTGACCGGCGGCACGAAGCGCATGGCCAGGATCGGCAGCACGCCGCACAGCGTCGCGACGATCGCGAGTCCGAGAAGACCCGGCGCGAGCCGCCTCACGCGTGCGCCCGCGTGCGCGGAGATCGAGGATCGCGCTTGCCTCCGGATCGCATCGAGGCACGCAACGTAGCCCGCAGCTCTTGCAACTTCGCCGGGCGGCGCGCAGCATCGCGTTCGACCGGTTGCGGCACGGCGAGGAGACGCAGCTGACCGCGCGCCCCCCCATCCCGGTGCACTTCGCGGCGGCATTGATCGGCTTCGCGGCGCTGCTGCTGCTGCCCGGCCTCGGCCGCCTGGGCGCACTCGACTCGACCGACGCCCGCTACCTCGCGATCGCGCGCGAGATGCGGGACGGCGGGTCCTGGAGCGTCCCGCACCTCGGCGGCGCACCGCACCTCGACAAACCGCCGCTCGCGTACTGGTCCGCGGCGCTGGGCTTCACGTGGTTCGGAACGAGCGAGGCGAGCGGCCGCGCGGCGCAGCAATTCGCGCTCGTCGCGACGGCGCTCTGCGTGTTCGCCGCCGCGCGACGCCTCGCGGACGCGCGCTGGGCACGCGTCGCACCGCTCGTGCTGATCGGCATGGCCCTGCCCTTCGGCCTCTCGCGCGGGCTCGCGACCGACCTGTTCCAGCTCGCGCTCGTGACGCCCGCGCTGTGGCTGCTGCACGAATCCGCGATCCGGCGCGCCGCGATCCCGATCGCGGGCGCGCTCGCGCTGCTCGGCGCGTCGATGCTCGCGAAGGGCCCGATCGCCCTGCTCGTCGTCGCCGCCGTCTGGGCCGCGTGGGCCGCCTGCGTCGGCCGCTTCGCGCGCGTGACGCTTCGCGGTGTCGGCGTGGGCGTCCTGCTCTTCCTCGCGATCGGCCTGCCGTGGTATGCGCTGCTGGCGGCGCGCGAGCCGGGCGCGATCGGATGGATGCTGGAGCAACTGGCGAGCCGCACCCGCAGCGGCGGCGCGGGACACACGAAGGACGTCACCTTCCTGCTGCGCGTGTGGCTGCTGGGCCTGTTGCCCTGGACGCCCGTCGTGTTGCTGGCGCTGTGGCGACTGCGACCACGGGGCCGGCTCCGCG
>JALOQG010000473.1 GCA_025453505.1 Myxococcota bacterium
GCGAGCCGCGGCTCGTGATCGAAGCGGGGTAGCTGCGCTCCCCGGCGCTCGAGAAGCCGATCCGCTCTCCGTTGCAGTAGACGGCGAGCGACGACCAGTGTCCGTCGACGGCGACGGCCCAGTCGCGCGGAGGGTCCACGGGCAGATCGACGCGCGCGCGGTACCAGGCCGCGTCGTTCCGCGCGCGCCGCGCGAGCGGCCAGAAGTCCGGGACGCTCGCCTCGATCCAGTCGGGCGCGGCGTCGAAGGCCACCGGATCGATCCGCTCGGCGGGCTCCGGGTCCGCGCCGAGACGCAACGAGAGGGTGCGCCACTGCGTACCCCCTTCGCGTTCGATCCGGCCGGGCGCGGGCGCGCACGCCGCGCCCAGCAGCGCGATGGCGATCCAGAGTCCGGCCCGGCTTCGCTGCATCGCGCGGAACGTACGCGAACTCAGGCGCGGCTCACCATCCCGATGCCCACTCGGCGGGGCTACGCACGCTCGGGTCGTGGCGTGCGACGGCACGCAGCAGTGTGAGCGACTGGCGCCGGGAGAGCGTCAGTTCGTGCTCGTGCAGGAATCGCGTCAGGCCGTCCCGGCAGAACGCGACGGTCTCCTCGCGGGTCAGCCGCTCCGGGTCCAGTCCGCGCTCGCGCAGGTGCAGCCAGAGCGCATATCGCGGCGCCAGGCGCCCGATCTGGACCGAGATCTCCTCGAAGAGATGGTCGAAGCGGCGTCGCGACATCGTGACGGGGAAGTGGGATCCCGCGGCCGCGCGTGGCAATCCGGGCCGGCCGAGCGTCTAGACCTCGAGTCCGACCGCGCGCATCAGCTCGAGCGCGTTGCTGCGCGTGACGACCCCGGGCCGCATCCGATAGTCGAACGACATGCGACCGTCGACGATCTGGTCCTCGAAGTGCACGTTGGCGGCGCGCGGCGCGAGTTCCTCCGCGATGCGTGCAAGCGCGAGGTCGTGCGTGGTGACGAGCCCGATCGCGCCGCGTCGCTCCAGCGTGCGGATCACGGCCTCGGCGCCGATGCGCCGGTCGTGCGAGTTGGTGCCGTGCAGGATCTCGTCGAGCAGGAAGAGGACGGGCAGGGTGTCTTCCGTCAATCCCACCACCGCGCGCAGGCGGCGGATCTCGGCGTAGAAGTGCGAGTGACCGGCCTGCAGCGAGTCGAAGATCCGCAGCGACGCGCCGACGGACAAGGGAGAGAGGACGAGCGTGCGGGCGCGCACGGGAGCGCCCGCCTGCGCGAGTACGGCGGCGACGCCGACGCTGCGCAGCAGCGTGCTCTTGCCGGACATGTTCGAGCCGCTGATCAGCAGGATGCGCGGAGCGTCGCCGAGCGACACGTCGTTGCGCACGCAGCGGTCCTCGCGAAGCAGCGGATGCCCGAGCGCTTCGGCGCGAAAGGCCGGGGCGCCGGTCTCGAAGCGCGGGAACACGTCGTCGGGATGTTCGTACGCGTGCGTGCCGAGCGAGGCCAGCGCTTCGATCTCGGCGACTGCCGCGAGCCAGATGCGCAGGCGCGGACCGAAGCGCGCGCGCCACACGTCGATCGCGAGCGCGATCTGCGTCGTGAAGAGCAGGGTGGCGCCGATCGGTGCGAAGAGCTGGTTGCGGCGCGCGTCGAGCAGCTCGACGAGACGTCCGAGCCGCTGGATGCGCCGCGACGCCGGCACGCCCTCGAGCGCGATCGCCGCGCGCAGCGCAGCCGCACGCGGCGACGTCAGGGTGGCGCCCTCGAGCAAGCCGAGCAGGCGCGCGAGCAGGGCGAGATCGCGAGCGGGAGCCTCGGTTTCGCGCACGCTGCGACGCACGCGCGATCGCAGCCCCGCGGCGAAGATTCCGGACACGAGGAGCACACCGAGCCAGGGGATCAGGGCGGGTACACCGAGGAACGTCGCAAGCAGGAGCGCCGCCGAGAGCGCGGCCAGTGCCGCGGCCGCGACGCGCAGGGCGGGCGCCGGCGCGGGGGGCGCCGACTCGCCCCAGCGCAGCAGTGCGTCCGCGTGCAGTCCCGCGGCGACGGCGTCTCCGACGAGCACGAGTGACTCGCGCAGATCGAGGTCCACGGCGAGTTCGGCGACCGCCGCCTGCCGCTCGCGAACCTCTTCGGGCGCGGCCGGTGCGAGCAGCCACTGCGCCAGCATCGCCTCGCCGGCGGCGGTGCGCGCGCGACACAGCAGATCGAAGAGCGAGCCCGTGCCGAAGAGGTCGAGATCGTCGGCGTACGCGTGCTCGGGGTCGCGGAAGCGCTCGCCCGTCGGACCACGTCCGCTGAAATCTCCGTCGAGGCGCGCGAGCGCGTCTTCGTAGCAGCGGACGGCACGCGCGGCTTCATCGCGCCGGCGGAGCACGCGGTCGTGCGCGATCACGAGTCCGACGAAGCCGAGCGCGGGGAGCAGCGTCCAGCGCGGATCGAGCCAGCCGCCGCCGAAGCCGAGCAGCGCGACGAGCGCGGCGCCCGCGAAGACCGCGAGCCGTGCGTGCGAGAGCGAGCGCGCGCGCACATCGGCCGCAGCGAGGACGGCGCGGCGCGCTGCGAGGCGGCGCTCGATCTCGACGCGAGGCGAGCGCGAGGGTTCGGACATGGCGGCGGATTCTCTCGCAGGCGCGCAGCGGCCGCACCTCCGAGTTGGTACGGTCGGCCCGTGCAATCGCTCCGGCATCCCGTCGCGTCCGTCATGCTCGCGCTCTGCACC
>JALOQG010000083.1 GCA_025453505.1 Myxococcota bacterium
CGGCTTGAACTCGATCTCACCACCCATGCCGGCCATCCTACTACGGCGATGGCTCGTCTTGGGTCACTCTCCTAGGGCAGCGCCTTCTTCTCGCCCGCGAAGGGCGGCGCCGGCGCTGCGTTCTGCGTGGCGGCGGCCTGCGAGGCCTTGGCCTTCGCGCCCATCTCGATCCCGCCGTTGACGACCGCGCCTTCCTGCACGATCAGGCGCGGCGCCGAGACGTCGCCGTTGACGAGGCCGGTGGCCTGGATCTCGATGCGTTCGCTCGCAATCACGTTGCCCGTCACCTTGCCGACCACGACCACGGTCTTGGCGTGGACTTCGGCGGCGCAGGAACCGTTCGCGCCGATCGTGAGCTGGTTGTTCGGGAGGTCTACGCGACCTTCGATGTGACCCTCGATGACGAGGTCCTCATTGCCCGAGAGGTCGCCTTTGAGCGTGATCGACTTGCCAATGTTGGCCATGTTTCCTCCCGCAACTGCGGTCGATTGGATCGGCTTGGGTTGAATCGGCGGCGGACTGGACACCGGTCCACTCCTTTCGGTGCCGCCTGCGGCGGCGATGGGAGCGCGTTGGCTCGACGGCTCGGGCACCGCCGGCGCGGCCGGCTTCTGTGCCGACGTGTCGTCGGGCCCCGGCGTGTCCCTGCGGATTCGATCGAACAAGCTCATTGCAAACCCATGACGGTGGAAATGAGAAGGCTCCGGGCACGCGATGCGCCCGGCGCGACGGGCGGCGCAGTCTACCGCAGCGCCGCCGCCTCTTCGACGACGATCTGATGCCGGTCGAGGATCGTGCCCTGCGCGCGATCGAGCTCGGTGATCGAGTTGTGATAGGTCTGCTGGGCGAGGATCTTCTGGCCCTGCGCGCGCACCAGATCCTCCTCGCGTTGCAGTACCTCGAACGGAGTCGACTCGCCGAACTCGAGGCGCACGCGCTCGGCGCGCAGCTGTTCCTCCGCCGCCGCCTCGGCGCGCGTCGCGGCCTCGATGCCCTCGACCGCCGAGCGCAGGTTGCGTGCCGCGCGGCGGATGTCGCTGACGATCGACTGCTCGAGACGGTCGTAGGCCGTCTCGGAGCGTCGCAGCTCGAGCTTCGCGCGATCGTGCAGGTTGCGCGCGGTGTTGTTGCCGAGCGGGATCGAGAGCACGCCGGCGATGCTGTAGTTCTGCGCGCCCGTGCTGTTGAAGAAGTTCCGGTCCGCATCGACGAAGTCGGTGCGGACGCCCGGCGGATCCGTGCACGGGACGCCGGCCGTGAAATCGACGCAGTCCGGATTGGTGCGGCCCGAGAGGCCCGCCTTGCCGTACGAGCCGACGAGGTCGAGCTGGGGCAGGCGGTCGTTGCTGGCGGCGGCCACCTCGATCTTGCGTCGCTCGATGTCCTTGCGCGCGACCGCCAGTTCGGGGAGCCGCGCCATGGCGTGCTCCGTCGCGGCCGCGGCGCTGACCTCGCGCACCGTGATCTCGCCGGCGCGATCGGTCGCCTCCACGTCGATCTCGGTTTCGGCCTCGAGGTACGGCCCGAGTACGAGATCGATCAGCCGGTCCTGCGTGTTGCGCGCGACCGCCGAGGCGCGGATCAGGTTGAACTCGCGGTCCGCGACGCCCGCTTCCGCCTGTACGACTTCCACCTTCGAGACGACGCCCACTTCGTACTGCGCTTGCGTCTGGTCGAGCAGCGCCTCGGCCGTCTCGAGGCTCTTCTGCGCGACGCGCTCGCCGTCCTGCGCGGCGATCAATCCCCAGTAGGCGTCCTCGGTGTTGCGCACGACGTCCATCAGGCGGCCGCGGAACTGCTCGCTCGAAAGGTCGACACCGATCCGGGACAACCGCACGAGCGTCCACGAATCGCTCCAGAACAGACCCCGGAGCAGCGGGATCTGGAGCGTCGCGACGTAGCTGGCGCGGAACTCGGGCGAGAGGACCGAGATGCGCGAGTTCGTGAAGACCTCGGAGCCCTGGTAGCCGACCTGGTACGAGCCGCCGAGCCACGGGATCTGGCCGCGCAGGCCCGCTTCGCCGCTGGACGTCTCCTGGGTCAGGAGCGTGTTGCCGAGGATCTGCGATGCGGTCGGGGTCTCGGCGCTCGAGTAGCCGCCCTCGCCGTAGAGCTGGGGATCGTAGGCGCCCCATGCAGCGCCGAGATCCTTCTCCGCGAGCTGGGGGTCGATGCGCAGCAGCTCGACGTCGAGGCTTCGGTCGATGGCGAGGTGCACCGCGTTCTCGAGCGAAAGCTCGAGCATGCCGTCGTGGATCGGCACGGTCAGCGTGCCGCGGCCGGGCGGCGGTGCGGGTGCGGCCGACTCCGGCTGCGCATGGGCCGTCGCGATCGCCGTCGCGGTGCCCCACGCGGCTAGCAGGCAAGCGACGTTTCGTCGCATGCAGTCCCCCCTCTCATCGACCTCGGACGTGGGCGCACCTTAGCCCGCCGACCGCTTCGGCCCAAGGCGGGAATGGCTATCGTGCGAACATGCGCGTCGCAGCCCTCGTGCTCGCAGCGGGACGTGGCGAGCGGATGGGCGCAGCCGGGCCGAAGGCGCTCGTGTCGATCGCAGGACACCCGCTCGCGGTGCACGCAATCGAAGCCCTCGCGGCCTGTGATGCGATCCACCTCGTCGTTCCGGTGCTGCCCGCCGCTTCGCTCGATGCGCCCACGACGTGGGCGCTGTCGGCGCGCGCGCGCGCAAAGCTCGCCCCGTCCGTGGCCGGTGGGGCCGAGCGACAGGACTCGATGCAGGCGGGCCTCGCGGCGCTCCCCGCGGACGTCGGCCTGGTGGCGGTGCACGACGCCGCTCGTGTGCTGGTGCAGCCCGGCGACGTCGCGCGCGTGATCGCGGCGGCCGCACGCAGCGGGGCGGCGCTGCTCGCCGCTCCCGTCCGCGACACGCTCAAGCGGGTCCGGGAGGGACGCGTCGTGGCGACCGAGCCGCGCGAGTCGCTCTGGGCCGCGCAGACGCCGCAGGTGTTCCGCGTCGCGCTGCTGCGCGAGGCGCTCGAGAAGGCGCGCGCCGCCGGCTTCCAGGCCACCGACGACGCCCAGCTCGTCGAGCGGCTCGGCGCGCCCGTCGAGATCGTCGAGGGCGATCCCGGCAACGTGAAGATCACCTGGCCGGCGGATCTCGCGTTCGCCGCTGCGACGCTGCGCGAGCGGGAGGAAGCATCGTGAGCCGCATCCGGATCGGGCAGGGCGTCGACGCACACCGCCTGGTGGCGGGCCCCGCGCTGCGTCTCGCGGGGGTCGAAGTCCCGTACGAGCGTGGGCTCGAGGGGCACTCCGACGGCGACGTCGTGCTGCACGCGGTGGCGAGCGCGCTGCTCGGAGCGCTCGGCGCCGGCGACCTCGGCTCGCACTTTCCGTCCTCGGATCCGCGCTGGAAGGGCGCGTCGAGCGACGTCTTCGTCGCGGCGGCGCTCGCGCTCGCGAAGCAGCGCGGCTTCTCGGTCGGCAACGTAGATGCCACGGTGATCGCGCAGATGCCGCGTCTCGCGCCGCACCGCGACGCGATGGTCGCCGGTCTGGCCGCCTGCCTCGGCATCGGGGTGGATCGCGTCAGCGTGAAGATCACCAGCACCGACGGACTCGGCGCGATCGGCCGCGGCGACGGCATCGCCGCGCAGGCGGTCGTGTTGCTGGAGGAGAGCGGCGGCGCATGAGCGAGCTGATGCTCTACGACACGCGCACCCGCGCCAAGCTTCGCTTCGTGCCGCTCGAGCCCGGGCATGCGCGCGTCTACTCGTGCGGTCCGACCGTCTACGCGCCGCAGCACATCGGCAATCTGCGTCCGTACCTGTTCGCGGACCTCCTCAAGCGCGCGCTGCTCGCGGAGGGCCTGCGCGTCACGCACGTGATCAACATCACCGACGTCGGCCACCTCGCGTCGGACGCCGACGTCGGCGAGGACAAGATGGAGCGCGCGGCCGCGAAGGCGGGCAAGTCCGCCGCCGAGATCGCGGCCTTCTACACCGCGCAATGGCAGAACGACCGCCGCCGCCTGCGCTGTCTCGAGGCCGAGGTCTATTGCAAGGCCACCGATCACATTCCGGAGCAGATCGAGCTGGCGCAGCGACTCGAGGCGCGGGGCTACACGTACCGGATCGACGACGGGCTCTACTTCGACACCTCGAAGTTCCCGCGCTACGCGGAGCTGGCGCGGCTCGATCTCGCCGGCCAGGCGGCGGGCGCGCGGATCGGGGACGTCGCGGGCAAGCGCAATCCCCAGGACTTCGCGCTCTGGAAGTTCGCGGCGCCGGGCGTGCGCCGGCAGCAGGAATGGGATTCACCGTGGGGACGTGGTTTCCCGGGCTGGCATCTCGAGTGCTCGGCGATGAGCGTCCGCTATCTGGGCACCCGGTTCGACATCCACACCGGCGGCGTCGATCACATCTCCGTGCACCACACCAACGAAGTCGCGCAAACGGAGGGCGCGTTCGGCGTCCACCCCTGGGTGAGCGTGTGGATGCACAACGAGTTCCTCGACCTCGGCGGTGAGAAGCTCTCGAAGTCGAAGGGACACACGCTGGTGCTCGACGACCTCGTCGAGCGCGGCTTCGAGCCGCTCGTCTACCGCTACTTCTTCCTGCAGGCGCACTACCGCCAGCACCAGGCCTTCTCGTTCGACGAGATGGCGGCGGCCGCGACGGGCTGGCGACGGCTGCTGCGCAGCGCCGCCTCGGTGCGCGAGGTGAGCGGCGAGCCGACCCAGGCCGAGCACGACGCCGTCGCGGACCTGCGCTCCCGCTTCTGGGACGCCGTGCGCGACGACCTGAACGCGCCGAAGGCGCTCGCGGTCGCGTGGGAAGCCGCGCGCAGCACGCTCTCGCCCGCCGCGCGTCGCAGCCTGCTGCTCGATTTCGAGCGCTGGCTCGGACTCGGGCTCGACACCGAGGTGCCGCGCGAGGACGCCCGCGAGAGCGACCCGCGCATCGACGCGCTCGTCCTCGAACGGCAGGCGGCCCGAAAGGCGCGCGACTTCGCACGCGCCGACGCGATCCGCGCGCAGCTCGACGCCGAGGGCATCGAGATCGAGGACACGCGCGAGGGACCGGTCTGGAGGCGCCGGTGAGCGCGCGCCGCGAGCCGACGCCGCGCGCCGAGCCGGGGCGATTCCAGATCGTCTCGGAGTTCACGCCGCAGGGCGACCAGCCGCGCGCGATCGAGGAACTCGTGGAGGGTCTCTCGCGCGGCGACGAGCACCAGACGCTGCTCGGCGTCACGGGCAGCGGCAAGTCGTTCACGATCGCGTGCGTCGTCGAGCGCGTGAACCGGCCGACGCTGGTGATGGCGCCGAACAAGACGCTGGCCGCGCAGCTCTACGCCGAGTTCAAGGAGCTCTTCCCGCACAACGCCGTCGAGTACTTCGTGTCGTACTACGACTACTACCAGCCCGAGGCGTACATCCCCTCGACCGACACGTACATCGAGAAGGACTCGTCGATCAACGACGAGATCGACAAGCTGCGCCACTCGGCGACGCATTCGCTGCTGACGCGCCGCGACGTGCTGGTGGTCGCGAGCGTCTCCTGCATCTACGGCCTCGGCGCGCCCGAGACCTACGGCTCGATGCGGATGTTCCTGGAGAAGGGCCAGCGCATCGGCCGCGACGACCTGCTGCGACGCCTCGTCGACATGCTCTACGAGCGCAACGACCACGATTTCCATCGCGGCACCTTCCGCGTGCGCGGCGACGTCGTCGAGGTGATCCCGCAGTACGAGAACGAACGCGGGCTGCGCATCGAGTTCTTCGGCGACGAGATCGATTCGATCGCCGAGATCGACCCGCTGCGCGGCAAGGTGATCGCGCGGCCGACGCGGGCCATGATCTACCCGGCCAGCCACTACGTCGCGACCGAGGCGATCCTGAAGCGCGCCATCGAGGGCATCCGCGGCGAGCTGCAGGAGCGGCTGGCGCTCTTCAAGAACGAGAACAAGCTGCTCGAGGCGCAGCGGCTCGAGCAGCGCACGATCTACGACCTCGAGCTGCTCGAGCAGATGGGCTTCTGCCACGGCGTCGAGAACTACTCGCGCTGGCTCGACGGCCGCGAACCCGGCCAGTCGCCCTATACGCTCTACGACTACTTCCCCGAAGACTTCCTGCTCGTCCTCGACGAGAGCCACGTCACCGTGCCGCAGATCGGCGCGATGTACCGTGGCGATCGCGCGCGCAAGGAGACGCTGGTCGAGTACGGATTCCGGCTGCCGTCGGCGCTCGACAACCGGCCGCTGCGCTTCGACGAGTGGCGCGCGCGGACGCGCCAGACGATCTACGTGTCGGCGACGCCGGGCGACTGGGAGCTCGAGCAGTCGAAGGGCGTCGTGGTGGAGCAGATCATCCGGCCGACCGGGCTGACGGATCCGGCCGTCACCGTGCGGCCCGCGGCGGGGCAGGTCGACGATCTGCTCGGCGAGATCCGCGCCCGCGTCGCCCGCGACGAGCGCGTGCTCGTGACCACGCTGACCAAGCGCATGGCCGAGGAGCTGACCGAGTACTACGGCGAGCACGGCGTGCGCGTCCGCTACCTGCACAGCGACATCCAGACGATCGAGCGCACCGAGATCATCCGCTCGCTGCGCGAGGGCGCCTTCGACGTGCTGGTCGGCATCAACCTGCTGCGCGAGGGGCTCGACATCCCGGAGGTCGCGCTGGTCGCGATCCTCGACGCGGACAAGGAAGGCTTCCTGCGCTCGACGCGTTCGCTGATCCAGACGATCGGCCGCGCCGCGCGCAACGTACATGGCACCGTGATCCTCTACGCCGACCGGCGCACCGCCTCGATCGAGGCGACGCTCGGCGAGACGGACCGTCGGCGCGAGCGCCAGCGCCGCTACAACGAAGAGCACGGCATCACGCCGCGCAGCGTAGTCAAGCGCATCGCGAGCCTGCGCGACTCGATCTGGGAGCAGGACTACGTCACGGTCGCGACCGCGCGCGAGAAGGCCGACGGATGGGTGCCCGAGCACGAGATCCCCGCGCGGGTCGAGGCGCTGCGCCGCGAGATGCAGGCCGCCGCGAAGGCGCTCGACTTCGAGCGTGCCGCCGCCCTGCGCGACCAGATCCGCGACCTCCTCGGGCCGGGGGGACCGGGGTGAACACCGACCTCGCCTCCGCGCTGCTCGCGCGCGTCGAGGGGCTGCCGACCGGCGCGGGCGTGTATCTCTTCAAGAACGCGCGCGGGCGCGTGCTCTACGCCGGCAAGGCGCAGAACCTTCGCAATCGCGTGCGCTCGTATCTGCGCGCCGGCGGCGACGGACGCCCGCGCATCCCGCAGATGGTCGCGCATGCCACCGACGTCGAGGTCGTCGTGACGCCGTCGGTCAAGGCGGCGCTGCTGCTCGAGAACGAGCTGATCAAGCGACACAAGCCGCCGTTCAACGTGCGGCTGCGCGACGACAAGCAGTATCTCGGGTTGCGCATCGACCCGCGTGAGCCGTGGCCGCGGCCGACGCCGGTGCGGCGCTTCCGCGAAGACGGCGCTTCGTACTTCGGTCCCTACACGTCGAGCCTGTCGCTGCGCGACGCGATCTCGAACCTGCGCCGCATCTTCCCGCTGCGGTCGTGCTCCGATCCCGTCTTTCGCGACTACGCGCGCCGCGGCCGTCCGTGCATCGAGTACGAGATGAAGCGTTGCCTGGCGCCCTGCTGCGGTCTCGTCGACGCGGCGGGCTACGCGCAGCTCGTCGAAGGGACCGTGCTGTTCCTGCGCGGCCGCTCCGACGACCTGCTGAACGAACTCACCGCGTCGATGCAACGCGCGGCGGCCGAAGAGCGCTACGAGGACGCCGCGCGGCTGCGGGACCGCATGGCGGCGGTCGAGCGCACGGTGGAGCGCCAGACGATCGTCGGCGAGCGCGCCGTCGATCGCGACGTCTTCGGCTGGGCGCGCCGCGGCGGCGAGGTCGAGATCGCGGTGCTGCACGTGCGCGCCGGGCGCGTGATCGGCCACACCGCGCACGCGTTCTCCGAGATCGTGCTCGACGACGCCGAGACGCTCGGCTCGTTCCTTGGGCAGTTCTATGCGGTGCCGGATCGGCCGGTGCCGGCGGAGGTCTGGACCGCGTTCGAGCCCGCCGACGCAGACGCGCTGGTCGAATGGCTCGGTGAGCGCGCGGGACGTCGCGTCGCGCTGCGCGTGCCGCAGCGCGGACCGGGCCGCGAGCTGCTCGCGATGGCGGAGGCGAACGCGACGCTGCGCCTCGGCCAGCGGCTCGACGCGCGCGAGAGTGTCGAAGCGGCGCTCGTCGAGCTGCAGGCGGAGCTCGGCCTCGCGCGGATCCCGCGCCGCATCGAGTGTTACGACGTCTCGACGCTCGGGGGCACGCTCGCGGTCGCGAGTCGCGTCGCGTTCGAAGCGGGGCAACCCGACAAGGACGGCTACCGGCGCTACCGCGTGCGCGAAGCCGTGGCGGGCGACGACTTCGCGTGTCTGCGCGAAGTGCTGGGCCGGCGCCTCGCGAAGATCGAGAGCGATCCGCTGCCGGACCTGCTGATCGTGGACGGCGGCAAGGGACAGCTCGGGGTCGCCGTCGCGGCGCTGCACGACGCGGGCGTCACGCTCGACGCGATCGGTCTCTCGAAGGAGCGCGCGCAGGAGGAGGGCGCCGCGAAGCGCGTGCGCCGCTCGGGCGGGCTCAAGGCCGAGCAGGTGCATCTGCCGCAGCGCAAGGATCCGCTGCTGCTGCCACCGCGCTCCGCGGCGCTGCTGCTGCTCCAACGCATCCGCGACGAGGCGCACCGCTTCGCGATCGAATACCAGCGCTCGCTGCGCCAGCGCGTGCACCTGACGTCGATCCTCGAGGAGATCCCGGGCATCGGGCCGACGCGCCGGCGCGCGCTGCTGCGCGAACTCGGCTCGCTGCGCGCGGTGCGCGAGGCGACGCCCGAGCGGCTGGCGTCCGTGACCGGCATCTCGTCGGCAGATGCGGAGCGCATCCGGCGCTTCTTCGCGTCGCTGGAGGCGTCGCGGGACGCCGCGCTGCCGGCGTCTGCGTAGCGGCGGATCAAGGCGCGCTCGCGTCGGTCCGATCCGATGGGCGGGAGATCGCGCATGATCGTCCGTCGCCTCTCGCTGGCGTTCGTCGCCGCCGCGCTCGCGATCCCGAGCGCGCAGGCGGAGATCTACACGTGGACCGACGCCGATGGGCGCGTGCACTACACGCAGGATCTGCAGGGCGTGCCGGCCG
>JALOQG010000474.1 GCA_025453505.1 Myxococcota bacterium
CGCCCTCGCCGGCTTCGAAGCGCGCGTCGAGCTCGGCGCAGGCGGCGTCGAGGTCGTCGAGGTCGAAGCGCACATAGGCGGCGATGCGGCCCGACGCATCCACCTCCAGCACGAGCAGGGAGTCGACCTCGCTCGGGCCGACGTCCGCGTCTTCGAACACGAACGTGCCGCGGGTCAGCGCGAGCCGTTCGCCGCGCGTCGCGAGCGTCGTCGATTCGCCGCGCGCCCTGCGCCCCTCGGCGAGCTCGCGCGCGAACGCCACCTGGGCGTCGCGATCGAAGTCGAGTCGAACCATGCGCCGGCGGTCGAAGCAGCGGACCGTTTCCGTGAAGAGCGCCTCGTAGCGCATCCAGTCGTTGGCGACGACCGCCGCGATCAAGTGCTCCATGATCGCGCTCGCGGCGTTCTCGAACGCAGCACCCTCCGCGCCCGCAGGCCCGAGCTCTCCGAAGCGCGCGAGCGCGCGGCCCTGGTCCTCGATGTCGTAGAGATCGATGCGGCACATCCTGCCCGCCGCATCGATCTCGCAGACGCGTAGGAACGCGAGCTCGAAGGCCCCACCGTCGCGCGTGCCGGAGATCAGGGCCGACACGAGGAAGCCATGCTCCGACGCCATCACGTGGTCGTTTCGCACCCGGGTGTCCGGCGCGAGCTCCACGAGCGCCCGCTGCGTGCGCATGAACGCATCGACGCCGTGCAGCGTTCCCCAGCCGAGCACCCGGTGGTCGTGGCAGGCGACATCGGGAGCGTACGTGGCGGCGAAGGCCTCCCAGTCGCGATCCAGGTAGGGGCGGCGCTGCGCGATCCGCGCTGCCGTCATGCGCGGGTGCAGCTCGGCTTCCAGAACGTCATAGCGCGCGTCGAGCTCGGCCCAGGCGGCGTCCTGGTCCTCGAGATCGAAGAGCACGATCGCGACGATGCGGCCGTCGGCATCGACCTCGTGCAACGCGAGATGCGGATCGAGCGCGAGCGGGCCGCCGCCGTCCGGAACCGTGCCCTCGAACTCGTGCCGGTGCAGCGAGAGTCGCTCGCCGCGTGTCGCGAGCAGCTCGATCGCGAAGCGGCTCTCCGGCAGGTCGAAGAGGAGCCGCGTCTGTGCGAGCCAGACGTCCTTGTCGCCGGCGTTGTGCAGCAGGCGACGGCGCTCTTCGAAGACGAGATCGGCCGAGACACACGACTCGACGCCCGCCCAGTCGCGCGCGTTGAAGCACTCGATGCGCTTGCGATTCGCCCGCGACGCCGCGTTGGCGAACCGCGACGGCGTCGTCGTCTCCAGCTCCCGGAAGCGCGCGAGCGCCTGGTCCTGCTGATCCGGCTCGTACAGGTCCGCGCGCGCGATCGCGCCGTGCGCATTCAACTCGAGCACGGCGACGAGCGGGATCTCGTAGCGGCCTCCCTCGCGCGAGCCTTGCCACGTTCCGACGGAGAGGAATCCGCGCTCGGCCGTGCGGACGTGCAGGCTTCGATAGATCGTGTCGGGTGCGAGCTCGACCAGCGCGCGGAAGTTCTGCACCCAGGCTTCGGCGCCGCGCGTCGTGCCGAGTACGGCCAGGCTGCGGTGGTCGTGTTCGACGAACGCCGGGCTGCAGAGCGCCGCGACCGCGTCCCAATCGCGCCCTGCGATCGCGCGCACGAACTCGCCCACGACGCGCCCGTGCACCGCGCCTGGATCGACCTCGAAGCGCGCATCGAGCTCGGCGTACGCGGCGTCCTCGTCGTCGGGGTCGAACACGACCATCGCGGCGCTGAGTCCGTCGGCATCGACCTCGTCCACGCACAGGTAGTCGATGGCTGCGGCCCCGCCCTCCGCCTCTACGTCGCATTCGAGGAGGAGGCGGCTCAGCACCAGCCGCTCGCCGCGCGTTGCAATCGGCGTCACGATCCAGCGGCTGCGCGGCTGGTCGAAGTAGAAGCGAAACCCGTCTTCGGCGGGACCTTCGATGCGCATCATCCGCCGCCGATCGTCCACCCGGCACGTCGGCCGATGGATCTCGCGGACCGCGTTCCAGTCGCGTGCATCCCAGGCACGTACGAAGCGATCGTTGTAGCGCGACGCGGCGTTGGCGAAGGGCTCCTCGAGCACTTCGGGGCTGCGCCCGGCCAGCGCGTCGAAGCGCGCGAGCGCCTCGCCTTCGCGATCCGCGTCGAAGAGCTCGTAGCGCGCGACGCGGCCGTCCGCGTCGAAGACGAAGAGTCGCAGGAACGCCCACTCGAACGCGCCGCCGCTCTCGCGGCCCACGCCGGAAACCAGCCACCGCAGCAGCAACGCGTCGTGAGTGAGCGCGAGCACGTCCTGCGGACGCGACGCCACCTGGTCGGCGACCTCACTCGTCGCGGTCATCGAGCGGAACAGCATGTCCAGCCCGACGCCGGCGCCGAGTCCGAGCAGCCTGCGATCCACGATCTCGACGTCCGGCCGGAAGGCCGCCGCGTAGCGATTGCGATCGAAGCCGCCAGGCGCCACCACCGCGACCGAGCGCGCCGTCGCGACGCCGCGTTCGCGCTCCGGGCCCTCCGCAAGCAACTCCGCGTTGCGCTGGTAGAGACGCACGACCGCGTCGCCGAGGCGGTCCGGCGCGAAGAGCTCGACGTGGATCCAGCGCCCAGCGGCATCCGTCTCGACGAGTGAGATCTCGTCCACCGCGGTCGCGCCGAAGTCGGCGAGGTGCGAC
>JALOQG010000084.1 GCA_025453505.1 Myxococcota bacterium
GCAGATACAGGGGATTGTCCGCCCGTGGCCCGTAGAGCATGGTGCTCGACGCGAGCACCACGCGCGCGACTTTCGCCGCCGCACACGCGTGGAGGATCTGCAGGGATCCCACCGTCTCGAGTTCGTGGTCCAGCTCGATGTCCGGCGTCGGATCGCGCCGGAAGGCGGCGTGCAGCACCACCTCGACGTGCTCGCGCGCGAACAGGTCCGCGAGCTGCGCATGCGACGCGGGCGCCGTCAGATCGATGCGCTCGAAGGCGATCTTGCGCTCGAGGCGCTGGGGCCGGCGCAGGTCGATGCCGATCACGCGGATGCGAGGCGCGCGCGCCGCGAGACGCTCCGCGATGCGCTGCCCCAGGAAGGTGCGCAGGCCGGTGATCGCGACGGTGGCGGGCGCGCTCACGCTGCCTCCCTGCGCGCCGCACACGCACGGCGGCGTCGTGCACCGTCAGATACCATGCACGCCGATGAGCGCCAGCCGCAGCCGCGACGATCTCGGGGGCGCGCGACGCATCGCCGTCCTCGAAGACCCGCGCTTCGCCGAGCATCGATCGCCCGCCGGCCATCCCGAACGACCCGAGCGGCTGCGAGCCGTCGGCCGCGCGATTTCCGAGCGCCGCGATCGCCTGGTGTCGCTCACGGCGCGCCCGGCCGACGGGGACGAACTTTGCGCGGTGCATCCGCTCTCCCACGTGCGCACGATCGAGACGGCCGCGCGCATGGCTCCGGGACATCTGGATGCCGATACCTACGTGTCACGCGAGAGCTACGAGGTCGCGGTGCTCGCCGCAGGCGCGGCCATCGAAGCGGCCCGCGCCGTCGCGCAGGGCCGCTGCGACGCGGCGTTCGCCGCCGTGCGCCCGCCCGGTCATCACGCGGAAGCGCATCGCGCCATGGGCTTCTGTCTCTTCAACAACGTCGCGATCGCCGCGCACGCCCTGCGGCGGGACGGAGTCGAGCGCGTCCTGATCGTCGATTGGGACGTGCACCACGGCAACGGCACCCAGCACGTGTTCGAGGAAGATCCGAACGTGCTCTTCTTCTCGACGCACCAGTTCCCCTTCTATCCGGGAACGGGCGACTTCGGCGAAGCGGGCCGCGGACACGGAGAACATGCGACGGTGAACGTTCCGCTGCCGCCGGGTTGCGGCGATCACGAATACGCGGGCGTCTTGCGGCGCGTGCTGGCGCCCGTTGCGCTGAGGTTTCGGCCGGAACTCATTCTGGTGTCATGCGGCTTCGATGCCCATCGCGACGATCCGCTCGCGTCGATGCAGCTCTCGGGCGCGGGCTATCGCGCCATGACGGAGATCGTTCGCTCGCTCGCGGACGAGTTGTGCGATGGCCGCATCGCGTTCGTGCTCGAGGGCGGCTACGCGCCGAGCGGCCTCGTCGAAGGCATGTCGGGCGTGCTCGACGCGCTGTGTGCACCGCAAGCTTCGCCTCTGCTCGAGGCGCCCGAAGCGACGCCGGGCAGTACGCTGCGGCACGTCGTGGATCGCGTCGCCGCGGTGCACCGGCGCCATTTCGAGGATCTCGGCGCCGGCTGAGCACGCGGCACCCACGCTGCACCCGTCCATCCCACTTTTCCTGACAATCTGCTGCGCTGTATCTCGTGCATGTTGCGCACGAGAACCACAACATTTTGGAGACGCCGGCGAAAGTTAAGAGAAAACGAGAAAAATCGGAGGCTTGGATCTTTTTTTTGCTTGCGCGGATTGGGGACGCAGGGGTATAGAAGGGTCGGCTGGTGGCATCAGGTGGGATGAAGGGCCACGGGGCCGACGACGCGAAACCAAGCGATCCGAGGCCCCCCGATGTTCAGAGGCAGACACATGCACACGATCGACGCCAAAGGTCGCGTGAGTCTGCCGGCGGAGTTCCGGATGGAGCTGCAACGTCGAAGCGACCGCGCACCGTTCCTGGCGAACATGCCCGACTTCCTCGCTCTCTATCCGCACGAAGATTGGATCGCGTACGAGCAGAAGCTGTTCGCGGCCGACCCGCTGCTGCCCGAGGCACAGGATCTACAGCGCTTCATGCTATCAGGCGCCGTCGAGTGCGCTGCCGACGGCCAGGGCCGTATTTCGATTCCGCCGCCGCTGCGCGAACACGCCGGACTCCAGAAGGACGTCGTGATCGCCGGGGTGGGGACGCACATCCAGATCTGGGACCGCGCCCGCTTCGAGCAGGAGATCGCGCGCACCCAGGCCAATTATCGCGAGATCGCGGCAACCGTCTCGCGGAGCACGAATTGAGGGGGAGAGGTTGAACGCTGGGGGGATCGGAGGCCTCACGGCCTCCGATTGAGAGGGGGTGTCCTCGGAGCCCTTTGTCGGAATGCGGGGAGAAATGGGGGGTTCGAACCGCATTCCATAGGGCTCTGAGGCACCCCTTTCTTCTCGGCGGTGGAGACCGTCGGGAAGGCAGCTGGAGAATCCGCGTGGCCGGTTCCTTCCATCACCGGCCAGTCCTACTTCGCGAAAGCATCGAAGGCCTCGCCCTGCGACCCGGCTCCCGGGTCGTGGACGGGACGCTCGGTGGCGGTGGCCACGCGGCGGCGATTCTCGAGCTGATCGGTCCCACTGGCAGATTCGTCGGACTCGACCACGACGCCGAGGCGCTCGCGACCGCTGCGACCCGTCTCGCGCGCTTCGGGGATCGGGTCCAGCTGGAGCGCGCGTCCTTCCGGGAGATCCGGAGCGTGCTGCGGCGACTCGATGTCGACCAGGTCGATGCGGTGTTGCTCGACCTCGGAGTCTCCTCCTGGCAGATCGACTCCCCGGACCGGGGTTTTCGATTCTCCGAGGAGACGGCGGACGTGACGCCGCTCGACATGCGAATGGACCAACGCCTCGAGAAAAGTGCCGCCGACCTGCTCGCGACCGCGCCGCCCGGCGTGATCGAGCGCTGGCTGCGCGAGTACGGCGAGCTGCCCGGCGCCGCGCGTCTGGCGCGCGCCATCGACGAGGCGCGACGCATCGCCCCGCTCCGCAGCGTCCGAGACCTGTTGCGCGTGATCGACGTGGCCCGGGTCGGTGGAGGCCGCCGTCACCATCCGGCGACGCTCGTCTTCCAGGCGCTTCGCATCGCCGTGAACGACGAGCTCGGCGCCCTCGACGAAGGCATCGACGCCGCGCTGGACGTGCTCGCGCCGGGCGGGCGGCTCGCGGTCATCTCCTATCACTCGCTCGAGGATCGCCGCGTGAAGCATCGATTCCGCGAGGAGGCGCGCGGGTGCATCTGTCCGCCGCGCCAACCCGTCTGCACCTGCGGCCGCCTGCCGCGCGTGCGCATCGTGACCCGGCGCGCGGTGGTCGCCGGCGAGGCCGAGCAGCGCGAGAACCCGCGCTCCCGCTCGGCACGCCTGCGCATCGCCGAACGCCTTTCGCAGCAGGAGGCAGCCTAGATGGATCTTCGCAGTCGACGGAATCGCTCCACGGCCATGCGCAGCACGATCGCCTCGCGCCGCGAACGAGCGCGACTCGGCCCGCTGCGCCGCGCCGGCATCGCGCGCGGCGAGACGGGCGCCGCGGTGAGCACCGGCCTGGATCTGTCCGCACCTCCCGCTCCGCGCCGCGAACGCCGACGCTTCCTGCGCGGCGGAGGACTCGCTGCTGCGGCTGGTCTCCTCGTCGCGGCGCTCGTGCTGGTGCAGCTCCGCACCGAGTCCATCGATCTCCGCTACCGGCTCGCCCGTGCGCTGCAGAGCGAGCAACAGCTGCTCGAGCAACAGCGACGCCTGATCGTCGAACTGCGCCAGCTGCGCCATCCGGTGCGCCTGGCCGAACTCGGCGCGGAGCTGGGTCTCGCGCGCGCGGCCGACATCCGCGAGCTCCCGGCGGCGGGCGCACGGCCTTGAGAGCGGCGGACCTGCGACCGCTGCGCGTCCGTCTTCGCATCGCGGAGACGCTCGTCCTCGCCGCGTTCCTGGTCCTCACCGCGCGCGCCGCGCACCTGACGCTGCTCGGCGAGCGCGGCGCCGCGCGCGGCGAGAGCCAGCTCGTGACGGCGCTCACGCTGCCGCCCGAACGCGGGCGCATCGTCGATCGCCAGGGCACCGAGATCGCGATGACCATCGCGGTCCCCTCGATCTACGCCGTCCCGATCGAGGTGAAGGATGCCGACGCCACGACGGCCGAGCTCGTAGAGATCCTGGGCGTCGACGCGAAGCGCACGCGCGAGCGGCTCGGACAGCGACGCGCGTTCGTGTATATCGACCGCTGGGCGGACCCGAAGCGGGTCGAAGCCTTGCAGGCGCGCGGGGGTCTGCCGGGCATCGGCATCCTCGAGGAACCGCGCCGTGCCTACCCCTTCGGTCCGCTCGCCGCGAGCGTGATCGGATTCGCCAACATCGACGGCGCCGGTGTCCGCGGCATCGAGCAGAAGGAGAACGCGTGGCTGCTCGGCCAGCCTCGACGCGTCGCCGTCGAGCGCGACGCGCGCGGTCAGCTCCTGCTCGGCCCCGGCCACGATCGCACGGCGACGGCCGGTGGCGACGTCGCGCTCACGATCGACGTCGCGATGCAGGCGGAGGCGGAGCAGGCGCTCGCGGCGGGCGTCGCTTCGGCGCGCGCCAAGGGAGGCTACGTCGTCGCGCTCGAGCCGAGCAGCGGCGACATCCTCGCGCTCGCCGAGTTGCCGCGCTTCGACCCGAACGAGTTCCGCCGCCTCTCCTTCCCCGACACGCGCTCGCGTTCCTTCACCGACGCGGTCGAACCGGGCTCCACGTTCAAGACCTTCCTGATCGCCGCCGCGCTCGACGCCGGTGTGGTGAAGCCGACGGACGTCTTCGATCTGCGCGGCGGTATCTCGGTTCCGGGCAAGCACATCAAGGACCTGCATCCGCGCCCCGCGCTCGACGTATCGGGCATCCTGCGTCGTTCGAGCAACGTCGGCTCGGTGAAGATCGCCCAGAAGCTCGGCCCGGCGATGCACTACGACACGCTGCGCCGCTTCGGTTTCGGCCGACGCACGGGGAGCGGCTTTCCGGACGAGTCGCACGGGCTGTTGCGGGATCACGAGAAGTGGCGCCCCGTCGACGCAGCCACGGTCGCGTTCGGCCAGGGCGTCAGCGTGACCACGGTGCAGCTCGCCGCCGGCATCGCGGCGCTCGCGAACGACGGCACCTGGGTGCGACCTCGCCTCGTGCGCGGCCACCGCCGGCCCGGCGGCGCGTGGGAGATGACGCCGGCAGCCGACTCGCAGCAGGCCGTCTCGCCCGAGACCGCGGCGAAGATGCTCGCGATGCTCGAGGGCGTCGTCTCCGGTGAAGGCGGCACCGGCAAGCGCGCCCAGCTGCGCGGCCTGCGCGTCGGCGGCAAGACGGGCACCGCGCAGAAGCTCGACACGAAATCCGGACGCTACGCCCAGGACCGCTACGTGGCGTGGTTCATCGGCTTCGCGCCGATCGACGATCCGCGCATCGCGATCGCAGTCGGCATCGACGAGCCGAAGGGCGTGCACACGGGCGGCGCCGTCGCTGCGCCCGTCTTCGCACGCGTCGCCGCCGCGATCCTCACGCAGATGGGCATCCCGACCGAGCCCGTGCTCGACCCGTCGGGGCAGCCGATCACGCGCGTCGCGGCGAAGAGCGCGCCGGCAGCGCTTCCGGCAGTCGCGGCGGGAGACGACGCCACGCCCTCCCCCGCCGACACGGTGGCGCACGAGGGCGGCCGTCTGCTGGTTCCAGACGTGCTCGGACTCACCATCGCGGAGGTCAAGCGGCTGACGGCCGGCGTGCCGGTCGAGCTCGAGATCTTCGGGCAGGGCCGCGCCGTGGCGCAGGAACCCGATCCCGGTACGGTGCTCGCGAAGGGACGCCCGCGGCTGCGCGTGCGCTTCACCGAATCCGGAGGAGAAGGCTGATGCGACTCGCTGCGCTGCTCGCCGGAGTGCCCGCGGAGCATGCGCCGCTCCGCGTCGTCGGCGACGGCGCGGACGAAGTTCCGATCCGCGGCATCGCGATCGACTCGCGCGCGGTCGTGCCGGGCGACCTCTTCGTGGCGCTGCGCGGCTCCGCGGTGGACGGCCACGATCACCTCGCGCAGGCGATCGATCTCGGCGCAGCGGCGCTGGTCGTCGAGCGCGTCCCCGCCGATCTCGACCTGCGCGGGCGCCCCGCCGTGGTGGTGCGCGATTCGCGCCGCAGCCTCGCGCCGCTCGCAGCGCGCTTCTTCGGGGATCCTTCGCAGGAGCTGTCGCTGATCGGCGTCACCGGGACCAACGGCAAGACCAGCACCACCTTCCTGCTCGAGTCGATCCTGTCGGCGGCCGGGCGGCGTACGGGACTCATCGGGACCGTCGAGGTCCGCTACGCGAGTGAGCGCCTGCGCGCGATCAACACGACGCCCGAGAGCCTCGAGCTTCAGCGCCTGCTGCGCGCGATGCGCACCCGCGGAGTCGACGCGGTGGTGATGGAGGTGTCGTCGCACGCACTCGCGATCGGACGCACCGACGGCTGCCGCTTCGAGGCCGCCGCGATGACCAACGTCACGCAGGATCACCTCGACTTCCATCGCACGATGGAGGCGTATCGCGACGCCAAGACGCGACTCTTCCGCGAGCTGCTCCGCCCGGGCGCGGGCGCCGTCGTGAATCTCGACGATCCGGCGGCTCCCGAGTTCCTCGCGGCGGCGCGCGACGGCGGTGGCCGTCCGATCTGCGTCGCGCGCAAGCCGGCGCCCGGCGTAGACGTCGCGATCGAAAACGCGCACGTCGATCTCGGCGGCACGCGCGCGCGTCTGCGCTTGCCCGGCGCCTCGCTCGACGTCGAACTCCCGCTGCTCGGCGACTTCAACGTCGAGAACCTGCTCGTCGCCGTCGGCGTGTGCGTCGCGCTCGGGATTCCGCACGACGCGATCGCGCGCGGCGTCGCGGGCTGCCCGCAGGTGCCGGGCCGCGTCGAGCGCGTCGACGCCGGACTCCCGGGCGAGCCGACCGTGCTCGTCGACTACGCCCACACGCCGGACGCGGTGGACAAGCTGCTGCGCACCGTGCGGCCGATGGCGCGCGGGCGCCTGATCACCGTGTTCGGCTGCGGCGGCGATCGCGATCGCACCAAGCGCGCGCCCATGGCGGAGGCCGTCGCGCGCTGGAGCGACCGCGCCATCGCGACCAGCGACAACCCGCGCAGCGAGGATCCGGCGGCGATCCTCGCCGACGTCGAGCTCGGCCTCACGCGCATGAACCGCGCAAATCTCGAAGCGCTCGACGCGACCGACGCCGGCTACGCGTGCGTCGTCGATCGCCGCAGCGCGATCCGCCACGCCCTCGCGATCGCGCGTGCCGACGACGCCGTCGTGATCGCCGGCAAGGGCCACGAGGACTACCAGATCGTCGGCCGCGAGCGGCTGCCCTTCGACGACCGCGTCGAGGCGCGCCGCGCGCTCGCGCAGCGTGCGGAGAAGGGCCCCGCATGAGCGTCTCGATCCGCATCGCGGACGTCGTGCGCTGGACGGGCGGAAGCCTCGTCGCGGGCGACGCAGCGCGCACGTGCCGCAGCGTCGGGATCGACTCGCGGCGCATCGCGCCGGAGCAGCTCTTCGTCGCCATCCGCGGACCGCGCCACGATGCGCACGCGTTCCTCTCCGATGCCGCTGCGGCGGGCGCCGCGGGCCTGCTCGTCGAATCCGGTGCCGCAATCCCTGATGACGTCCGCGCGCGCTGCGCGGTCGTCGCGGTGCCGGACACGACGCGCGCGCTCGCGGCGCTCGCCGCCGGTCATCGCGCCACCTGGGACGGCCCGATCGTTGCGATCACGGGCAGCAACGGCAAGACGACGAACAAGGAGATGTGTGCGGCGATCCTATCGGTGCGCGCGCCGTGCCTCGCGACCGAAGGCAATCTCAACAACCACTACGGCGTGCCGCTCACGCTGCTGCGTCTCGAGCCCGCGCACCGCGCGGCCGTGGTCGAGATCGGCATGAACCACGCGGGCGAGATCGCGCCGCTCGCGGCGATCGCGCGGCCGAGCGTCGCGCTGATCACCAACGTGGGCACTGCGCACATCGAGAACCTCGGCTCGCAGGACGCGATCGCCGCGGAGAAGGGCGCCCTCTTCGAGGCGCTCGCCGAGAACGGCGTCGCGGTCGCGAACGCCGACGACGCGCGTGTGGTCGCGCAGCTCGCGCGCACCAAGGCGCAGCCGCTGCGCTTCGGCCTCGGCGCCGGCGCCGACGTGCGCGCCGAGTCGATCCGGTCGCTCGGCGCGAGTGGCTGCGCGTTCGACCTGGTGACGCCCCACGGGCGTGCGCCCGCGCGCGTCGCCGGCATCGGACGGATCCCGGTGATCAACGCGCTCGGCGCGGCCGCCGCGGCGCTCGCCGCCGGCGCGTGCCTGGACGACGCCGTGACGGGCCTCGCGTCGTATCGCCCGCCGGCCGGCCGCCTCGAGCCGCTGGCGCTGCCCGGCGACGGCGTGCTGCTCGACGACACCTACAACGCGAACCCCCAGTCGATGGAGGTCGCGCTGCGGAGCCTCGCCGGGCAGAAGGGCACGCGGCGCGGCATCGCAGTCCTCGGCGACATGGGCGAACTCGGCGCAACGGCGCCCGCCGCGCACCGCGGTGCCGGACGCCTCGCGGCGCAGCTCGGTCTCGACTTCGTCTTCGCGCTCGGCGCGCATGCGGGCGAAGTCGTCACGGGTGCGATCGAAGGCGGCCTCGCGCAGGGCCGTGCGATCGAGGCGCGCGATCACGACGACCTCGCGGCGCGCGTTCGCGAGACGCTGCGCGACGGCGACTGGGTGCTGGTGAAGGGATCCCGCTCGATGCAGATGGAGCGGATCGTCGCGGCGCTCGGCTGCACATCGGAGTCGGTACACTAGATGCTGTATCACCTCCTCTATTCGATGTCGGAGAACGTCGGCGGGCTCAACGTGGTCCGCTACGTGACGTTCCGCACCGCGGCCGCGGCACTGACGGCGCTCTTCATCTCCTTCCTCGTCGGCCCGGCCCTGATCCGAGCGCTCGCGCGCCTGCGCGCCGGACAGCCGATCCGCCAGCTCGGTCCGGCGACCCATCAGTCGAAGGCCGGCACGCCGACGATGGGCGGGCTGCTGATCCTGCTCTCGCTGCTCGTATCGACGCTGCTGTGGGCGAATCTCGAGAACCGGCTGGTCTGGATCGTGATCGGCGTCACGGTCGG
>JALOQG010000475.1 GCA_025453505.1 Myxococcota bacterium
ACGCCGCAGGCGGACGCGATCGTGCTGCTCGGCGGTGGCGTCGCGCCGCCGCATCCGCCGCACCACCGGCTGGAGCTCAACGACGCGGTCGATCGCATCTTCCACGCCGCGCATCTGCTGCGCGCCGGCCGGGCGCCCTTCGTCGTCGCGTCGGGCGGAGGTGGACCGTACACCGGCGGGCCGCAGACGCCGGCGGACTCGATGGCCGAGGTACTCGCCGAACTCGGCGTGCCGGGCGAAGCGATCGTGCGCGAGCGCAAGAGCCGCACGACCGCCGAGAACGCGCTCTTCTCGAAGCCACTGCTCGAGGAGCGGGGCGCGCGTCGCGTGCTCGTCGTCACGTCGGCGGCGCACATGCGGCGATCGATCGCGGTCTTCCGAAGCGTCGGCCTCGATCCCATTCCCGCGCCGTCGGACTACGCGACGGGTCTCATCGATTACGGCAACTGGACGATCTGGGTGCCCGACGCGGGCGCGCTGCGCGGCACCACCTCCGCCCTCAAGGAATGGCAGGGCATCTTCGTCTACTGGCTGCGCGGACAGATCCGCACGGATGCGCTCTAGACTTCGACGCGATCCGGTCCCGTGTAGAGATTGAAGCGGCCCGGGCGCAGGAAGCCGATCAGGGTCATGCCGCAGCGCTCGGCCATGCACAGCGCGAGGCTCGACGGTGCACCGACCGCCGCCACGATCGGGATGCCCGCGCGCGCCGCCTTCTGCACGATCTCGAAGCCCGCACGTCCCGAGAGCACGAGCACGCCGTCGCGCAGCGGCAGCGTGCCGGCGAAGAGCCGCTCGCCGACGACCTTGTCCACCGCGTTGTGGCGGCCGACGTCCTCGCGCAGCACGAGCAGCGTGCCGGCCGCGTCGAAGAGCGCCGCGGCGTGCAGGCCGCCGGTCTTCTCGAAGCCGCGCTGCGCCGCGCGCATGCGTGCCGGCAGCGCCTCGAGCACGCTGCGCACGATCCGCGGCCGCCCGGTCTCGATCAACGGCAGGCCCTTCACGAAGATCGACTCGATCGCCGTCTTGCCGCACACGCCGCAGGCCGCCGTCGCGACGAAGGAACGGGCCTCCGCGCGCGCGCGGGCGTCGCGTCCGGGCGCGAGCGCGATGCGCGCGACGTTCTCGACGCCGCACGTGTCCGCGGCGTCGATCGAGACGAGATCGCGCGCGGTCTCGATCAGGCCTTCGCCGTAGAGGAAACCGGCGGCCAGTTCGCGATCGTGCCCCGGCGTGCGCATCGTCACCGCGAGCGGCGTGTCCTCGCCGCCCGGGCTCGCGATCCGCAGCGCGAGCGGCTCCTCGATCGCGACGGGATCCGGCAGTTCTTCGCGCCGACCGTCCACGAAGATCGCGACCGGCCATTCCTCGCTGCTCACAGCGGGATCACTTCGACGGCGGCGTTGTAGTCGGGTTCGCCGCAGCGCGGGTCGACGCGGCCGCGCCGGATCAGCGCGTTGCCCTCGGGCCAGTGCACCTGGAGATTGCGCGCGAGGATCGGGGCGATGCGCACGCGCGCCTGCATTTCGCCGGTGTCGGAACGCAGCCGCACGCGGGCGCCTTCCGCGACGCCGAGCGCCGCGGCGTCCTCGGCGCACATCAACACTTCGTCGCGCGCGGCGCCGGTCAGCGGGTCGACTGCGTCCCACACCATGCTGTTGAACTGCTTGCCGCGACGCGTGCTGACGCGGAAGCGGCGCGGATCGGCGGCGTCCGTCGGATAGAGCGTCGCTTCGAGCGGGACCGTCGCGGCGTGCGCGCGGCCGTCGGGCGTGTCGAAGTGCGGACGGCCGTCGCGTTCGCACAGGCGCGGGCCGCCCCATTGGAACTGGTCGCCCTTCGCGCGCAGGTGCTGCACGCCCTCGTAGATCGGCACTGCGCGCGCGATCTCGGCGCGGATCGCCGCCGCGTCGGCGAAGCCCGCGCGCTCGCCGCGTGCGGGATCGACGCGCCGGAGCAGATCGCAGAGCACCTGCCATTCGCTGCGCGCCTCGCCGATGCGACGGCCGGGGATCTCGGGCGAGAAGACGATGCGGCGCTCCGTCGTGGTCTGGCAGCCGCCGCCCGGCTGCTCGTAGCGCGTCGTCGCGGGTAGCAGCAGCACGGCGCCGTCGGGCGCGGGATCCAGCAGCATCGTCGGCGACACCACGAGATCCTGATGGACGCGCAGCGGCACGCGTTCCATGCACGCGCGCACGTGATCCGGGTCGGGCAAGGTCTCGACGAAGTTGCCTCCGATGCACCAGAGCAGATCGAGATCGCCGCGGCCGCACGCTTCGACCATCTCGCCGGCGTTCCAGCCGGGCCAGGTCGGCACCGGGAAGCCCCACAGTTCCTCGAAGCGACGCGCGCCTGCGTCGCCGACCGGCACGTAGCCGGGATAGTGGCCCGGCACCGCGCCGACCTCGGCGCCGCCCTGCACGCCGCTGTGTCCGCGGATCGGCATCAGGCCGCACCGTTCGCGGCCGACCCAGCCGCGTGCGAGCGCGAGATTCACGATCGCCTGCACGTTGTCCACGCCCTCGGCGTGCTGCGTGATGCCCATGCTCCAGACCAGCACCGCGCGCTTCGCGTTCGCGATCATCGCGGCGAAGCGGCGCATCTCGGCCTCGCTCGCGCCCGATTCGCGCTCGAGCAGCTCCCATGGAGCGGCGCTCGCCTGTTCGCGCAC
>JALOQG010000085.1 GCA_025453505.1 Myxococcota bacterium
CTCTCGATACGTGATGGTGCCGGCGAGTTCGGCGGTCGATCGCGGCGCGCGCGACTGGGAGCAGGCGGCGACGCCGAGCCCCAGCAGCGCGAGCGCGAGCCCGCGGACGAGCGCAGCCGACGAAACCCGATTGCAGTGCGGCACGGAACCCCTCCTCGACGGAGGGGGCATCTTAGCCGGGACTCCGCGGCGCGGGATGGCGGCGCCGGTGCAGGGTTGGCGCTAGCGGACGGGGCCGACCGCGGAGACTTCGTAGCGCTGGATCGCCATGCGGCGGACGCCGAGACCGGCGACCGCTTTCTGGAACGCGGCCATGTGGGGCGCGGCGAAGTGCGCGTGCAGCGCCGCTTCGTCCTGCCACTCCTCGAAGATGCGGAAGCGGCCCGGATCCGCGAGGTCGGCGGAGAACGTGTACGAGATGCAGCCGGGCTCGCGCTGCGTTTCTTCCATCATGCGCAGCGCCGCGGCGACGGCGGCGTCGCGGTTCGCGGGGTCGATCTCGAGGACACCGGCAATGACCAGCATGGCGATTCCTTCGCGAGGGTTCAGCGGAAGAAGAGGAACGTGATCAGCACGAAGATCGGGATCAGGATGGCGACCGAATACGCCATGTAGCCGAAGAAGCTGGGCATCGCGACGCCGTTCTCCTCGGCGATCGCCTTGACCATGAAGTTCGGCCCGTTCCCGATGTAGGTCATCGCGCCCATGAAGACCGCGCCGGTCGAAACCGCGGCGAGGATCTCGCTGGCCCTTCCGCCGCTCGCGAGATAGTCGGCGAGATAGCGGCCCTCGAGCGGGATCCCGACGAGGCCCGCGGCCGTCGCGGCGAAGGTCAGATAGGTCGGCGCGTTGTCGAGGAAGCTCGAGAGCAGGCCCGTCGCCCAGAAGAAGTGCCACGGCGCCTCGATGCCGAGCGACTTCGCGTGCGCGTTGAGCAGCAGCAGCGCCGGCGCCATCGTCACGAAGATGCCGGCGAAGAGCACGGCGACCTCGACGATCGGGCCGAACGAGAACTGGTTGGCGGCGCGCAGCCGCTGCGACGTCGTCGCGTAGGCGCCGACGGCGAGCGCCAGCATCAGCCCTTCCTGGAAGCCGAAGGGCCACGCGGCGCCGCCCGTGCCGATGCCGCTGCCGGACGCGTAGATCACCGCGACGACGCCGAGCAGGAACGCGAAGTTGTGCGCGCCCTCGATGCGCAGCGGCTCGTGCTCGATCAGCTCCTCGAGCAGCGAGCCGGGCTCTTCCTTCTCTTCGCGTGTCAGCGCAATCTGGTCCCAGACGTTGAAGACGACGAGCAGGACGCCGTTGACGGCCAGCCATTCGCGCCAGAGATCGAGCGTCCAGCCGAACGGCACGCCCTTGAGGAAGCCGAGGAAGAGCGGCGGATCGCCGAGTGGCGTCAGCAGACCGCCGCAGTTCGACACGACGAAGATGAAGAACACGACCACGTGGATCTTGTGCTTGCGCTCTTCGTTGGCGCGCAGCAGCGGCCGGATCAGCAGGACCGACGCGCCCGTCGTGCCGATCCAGCTCGCGAGCAGCGCGCCGATGCCGAGCACGGCCGTGTTGACCAGCGGCGTGCCGGCCAGCGAGCCGCGCACGTAGATGCCGCCCGAGATCACGAAGAGCGCGCCGAGCAGCGTGATGAACGAGACGTACTCGAAGAGCTTGTGCTGGAGTTCGTGGGCGCCCGTGGCGCCGAGGCCGAAGAGCAGATAGAGCGCGGTCGGGACGCCGAAGAGCGCCGCGACGAGGCCCTTGTTGCGGTTCGACTCCCACCAGTGGTGGGCGACGAGCGGGATCACGGCGATCGAGAGCAGCATGCCCACGAACGGCAGTGCGGACCACCAGGGCAGTGCGGGCGCATGTTCCAAGCAGCGAACCTCCGGCGGGCGGAGGGTTCGCGCTCGCGGAGGTGGCGTCAAGCGCCGCGTCGGATCTCGCTCAGCGCTTGCGGCCCCGCCACGCGATGCCGCCGAGGCCGAGGCCCAGCAGGGCCGCGGTGTGTGCCTCGGGAACGAGCGAGCGCGGCGTGGTGCCGACCCAGAGATCGTCGAGGAACGCGCCCATGTTGCGGTTCTGGTTCGCCGCGAGGCCGCCCGGCACCGTGAGTCCGGCCGAGCTCGAGAAGCGCAGGAAGAAGTCGTCGCCGACGGCGATCGGCGCTTGCCCGAGCGCGACGAGATCGATGAGGCCGCCGACGCCGCGCACCGAGTTCGCCGGCAGGTTGCCGTCGACGAAACCCGCGGTGGTCGTCGTGTTGACCAGCGTCGCCTCGAAGCCGTTGCCGAGATTGATCCAGGTGGTGCCGTCGGTCGAATAGAAGGCCTGGATCCCGGTCCAGCGCGGCTGCGCGCGCTGGAGCCAGAACTCGACGTCGAACTCGAGGTAGAAGGCCGAGAGCGCCGCGCTGCCGTCGTTGCGGAAGCGCGCGTCGAGGTTGCGCGTCGGGTTGCTCGCGGCCGTCGTGTAGAGGCCGAGCGCGCGATCCGCATCGCCGACCGCGCCGCCGTTGTATGCGTCGAGCGCCGGGTTGGCGTTCGGCAACGCGAGGCTCGTGTACTGCTGGCGCGGCGTCGCGCCCTGGAGGTCGACGCTCCAGTACGAATCCCAGCCGGCGCCGTTCACTTGACCGGGCGCGTTCGTGCCGGTCGCGCCCATCGAGTCGAAGCTCTCGAGGACGCCGCCGCTTCCGGGAACCGAGTAGGCCAGCGCGAGCGGCGTCGCGGAGGCGATCGGGGCGGCGAGGAGGACGAGGGCAGCGACCCATAGCGAGCGCATCGGGCATCTCCGAGGAGCCCGCGGTCCAATCCTGTTTTCGTCCGGACGCAGAGCCGCATTGAGGGATTTCCCCGCACCCGGCCGCGGCGGTTAGAGTGCCGCCGTTCCATCCCGGAGGAGGATCGGATGCGCAGCGCCTGGATCGCCGTCTGGATTGCCGCCTGGTTGCCGGCGGCTGCGTCGCGCGCCGAGACGCGCGTCGTCACGAGCGACGCGGACGCCGGCGCAGGGACGCTGCGCGCCGCGCTGCTCGCGGCCGGTGCGGGCGACGCGATCCACTTCGCGATTCCCGGCGACGGCGTGCAGACCCTCTTCGTCGCGAGCGAACTGCCGCCGGTGCCCGAAGGCGTGACGATCGACGGCTGCACGCAGGCGCTCGCGGCGTGCGCGAGCTGGCCGCCGTCGCTGACGATCGAACTCGAAGGCAGCGGTGCGACGCCCGGCGCGTCGGGCCTGCGCGTCGAGTCGGACGGCGTGACCGTGCGCGGTGTCGTCGTCAACTCGTTCCCGAGTCACGGCATCCTCGTGTCGGGCGCGAACGCAACCGTGATCGCGAGCTGCTTCATCGGCACCGACGTCACGGGTACGCTCGACTACGGCAACGGCGGCAGCGGCATCCTGCTGGAGAATGCGACCCACACGCAGATCGGCGGCGTGCCCTTCGAGGGCAACCTGATCTCCGCCAACGCGCTGAACGGCATCGTGGCGGGGGCGCTCGTGGCGCGCACCGCGATCCGCGAGAACCGCATCGGCACCGACGCGACCGACACCGCGACGCTTCCGAACGGCGGCGCCGGCGTCTACTTCCTCGACGGCGCTCTCGACTCCACCGTGTACGACAACCGCATTCGCGCCAACGGCGGCGGCGGCGTCGTCGTGACCGGCGCGACCACGCTCCTGCACGAGATCCGCAACAACCGCATGTCCTCCAACGGGAACAACGGAATCGATTTGATCGGCGAGTTCTTCGAGGACGCCAACGATCCCGGCGATGCCGACGCCGGGCCGAACCGGCTCCAGAACTGGCCCGAGATGGACCGCGCGACCTTTCTCGCCGGACCGCAGCAGCTCGAAGTGTCCGTCTACGTGCCGACCGATCCGGCGAACGCAGCCTATCCGCTGACGCTCGACTTCTACCGCGCCGATCCCGACGGCGAGGAGGGCGAAGTGCCTCTCGGAACGGCGAGCTACACCGAAGCGGATTTCGCGACGGGCAGCGTCGTCGTCACGCTCTCGCCCGAGCCCGGACGCATCGCGGTCGGCGACGTCGTGGTCGCGACGGCGACCGACTTCGAGGGCAACACCTCGGAGTTCTCCGACGACGCCGTCACCGTGCCCGAACCGGCCGCGTGGCTCGCGGGTCTGCTCGCGGCGTTCTCGCTGCGGCTGCGTTCGGCGAAGCGAGCGCGGGGCTGCTAGAGCAGGCCCTTGCGCGCTCCGACCTCGACCGACGCGACGTAGCCCCAGTCCACCATCAGGTTCACGCCCGAGACGAAGCGGGCGGCGTCCGAGTTGAGCAGCACCAGCGGCTCGGCCATCTCCTCGGGCGTCGCGTTGCGGCCGATCGGCGCGAGGAAGTGCGTCTCGATGAACTCCTTCGACACCTGCTGGTGGAAGGTCGGAAGCATCGGCGTGTCGGTGGGGGCGGGGGAGAGGCAGTTCATGCGGATCTGGCGCGACACCAGCTCGACGGCGCGCCGCTTCGTGTACCAGATGATGCACTGCTTCGAGAACAGGTAGCCGTTGTTCTCCTTCGGATGCGCCTCGAGCCACGCCTGGCCGGCGGCGAAGTCCGGCGTGTCGCACAGACCCTTCACGTTCTCGAGATTCTTCTGCCAGCCCATGCCACCGACCGACGTGATGCTGGCGACCGCGCCTCCCGCCGACATCCGCGACAGCACCGCTTCGGTCAGGTGCCGTAGACCGACGAAGTTGACCAGCGTCGTGTCGAGGTTCGGGAACGGCGCGCCCGGGAGCCCGGCGCAGTTGAAGAGACGGTCCACCTGCGCCGGCAGCTTCGCGACGGCGGCGTCGATCGCAGCGGCGTCGCGCAGGTCCACCGCGATCGCCTGTTTCACGGGCGCCGCGATCGGCTTCACGTCGAGTGCGTGTACCTCGGCGCCCAGATCGAGCAGCACCTGCGTCGCCGCGGCGCCCATGCCGGTCGCTGCGCCCGTGATCACCACCGTCCTGCCCGCGTAGCCCAGGATGTCGCGCATCGGCCGTTCCTCCTCGGACCGCGCACGGTACTCCGGGTCGCGATCGCCCGGAAGCGCACGATCACCAGGCGTCGAAGTCGAGCGCTTCGAAACGGATCGCGCCGGCGCGCGGCGTCCGCACGCCGACCGCGAGCGGGCGGAACACGAGATGCAGCGGCGAAGGCCGCAACGCCAGCGGCACGGGCAGCGAGAGCAGCGCGCGATGCCGGCGCAGCGGATCGAGCCCGGCCCACGCATGCGCGAGCGGACGCGTGATCGGCGCGGGCCATGCGAGGCCGCGCCGCGCGGCGGGCTCTTCGCCGAGCAGCACCGGAATCCCGAGGATGCCGGAGTCGCCCCAGACTTCGATCGCGTCGCCGCGCAGCCGCGTGCGGTAGGGCGAGCCGGGCGGGGCGAGGCGCCACGCGAGCCACGCGGCGTCGTGGACCGGTTCGAAGTCGAGCGCGATCGCGCGCGCGTCACGCGCCGGTGGCGGACCGAGCGCGACGCGCACGTCGAGCGTTCCGAGCGCCGCGAAGCCGAGCTTGCGCACGAACGCATCGACGCTGTTCTGGTTCACGACGGCGACTGCGAACGCCGCGCCCGATCCGTGCGCATGGGCGAGCGCCGCTTCGACCAGCCGTACGAGCAACCCGCGGCGACGAAACGCGGCGGACGTCGCCGCGTGGTGCACGAGGATCCCGCGCGCGGGCGCGGCGTCCGCCGCGAGGCGAGCACAGAGCAGACGGCCGGCGACCTGCGCCACGAGGCGCGTGTCCTCGCGCGCGCCGGCCAGCACGCTCGGGCCGAGCGGATTCTCGAGATGGCTCCACGCGAGCCACGCGGCGTCCAGTCGCGGCGCGTGCGGAAAGACGTCGGCCAGCAGGGCCGCGCTGGCGCCGATGCTCTCGGGGCCGGCGTCGGCGGCCTGCAGCGCGATCATGCGGCGTGCACCACGCCGCCGGTAGCGAGACGCTGCGCGACGAAGTCTCGATAGGGCATGACCGTCGCGCGCGCGAAGAGGCGATCGAGTCGCGCACACACGCCACCACGGCCGACGTACATCAGTCTGTTGAGCACGCGGCTCCCGCCGAGCTCCGGGTGCATGAAGCGCTCCTGCTCGGTGTCTACGTCGTAGGGATGCAGGTAGCCGACGGCGGGGCGGCCGCTGCGCAGCGCGTGCTCGAATCGCGCGCGCACGATCGCGAAGGGCAGCAGGCGGAAGTACACGCCCGAGAGGAACGGAACGCCGCGGCGTCCGCCGAACACGCTGACCGGAATCTCCCAGATGCCCGAAGCCGTGCGCACGCAATCGGCGGGATGTTCGGGCCAGCCGTAGAGCGCGGTGCCGGCCGGCACGACGGAGCTCGAATAGGCGAAGCCGAGTTCGGCGAGGATCTCGTGCGCCCAGCCCGTCTCGCGCACCAGCGACATGACGGGCGCGCGGAAGCCGGACACGCGATCGACGCCGGCGCGCGCGAGATCGTCGAGCGCGCGGCGCAGGTCGTCGCGGAAGCCGTCGGGTCCGAGGCGTGCGAGCGGAACGTGATCCGCGCCGTGGCAGGCGACTTCGTGTCCGGCGGCGACGAGCGAACGCACCAGCTCCGGACTCCGGCGGGCGATGTCTCCGACCGTGAAGAAGGTGCAGCGCGCGTCGTGCCGCGCGAGCACTTCGAGATAACGCTCGACGTTCGCCTCGACGCGCGGCGCATGGCGCGCGCCGTCCGGGATCATCGAACGCACGTCTTCGAGGTCCACACTGAAGAGGAAGGCGCGTCCGATTCCGTCCACGGCGGGTCGCAACGTAGCATGGTCCTCGCGTAGACTGCCGACACCCGCCGAGGAGGATGCGATGATCGATCTGCAAGAGCTCGAAGCGCTCAAGCGGCTCAAGTACAAGTACCTGCGCTGCCTCGACCAGAAGCGCTGGGACGAGATCGCGACGTGCTTCACGGCCGACGCGACCTGCTCGTACAGCGGCGGCAAGTACGCGTTCAATGGGCGCGACGCGATCGTCGACTTCCTGCGCAAGGCGATGGGCGCGCCGAGCTTCCACTCGAGCCACCGCGTGCACCATCCCGAGATCGAGTTCACGAGCCCGACGACGGCCACGGGAACCTGGGCGCTCGAGGACGTCGTGATCGAGACGCGCGCGCAGCTCACGATCCGCGGCGCCGCGTGGTACCACGACGAGTACGTGAAGCAGGACGGTGTGTGGTTGATCCGGTCGACCGGCTACGAGCGCACCTACGAGGAGCACGAGTCGCGCAAGGACCGGCCCGGCCTGCGCCTCACGGCGAGCGCGTGGGAGAAGGTCGAGTGAGCGCGGACGACATCCCGACGATCCTCCCGCACTGGGACGCGACCAAACTGTCGGGGCAGGGCGCGTGGGAGCAGAAACGGCGCCTCGCGCGCGCGATGCGGCTCGTGATCGAGCGGCTCGTGCCGAGCAACGCGCCCGAAGACGAGTTGCGGCGCGCCGCCGGCGCGCTCGAACGCTACGCGGAGGCGCTCGCCGCGCATCCGCGCCTGAAGCACTTCCACGGCTACGCGGAATCCGCCAACGCCGGCGACGTCGGCGCCTTCTTCGACCAGAGCCCGATGATCGGGCTCGCCAATCCGCTCGCGCCGCCGATCACGATCGGTCGCGCGGGACCGCGCTCGGCGATCGCGTCGGTCACGTTCGGCACCGCGTACGAAGGTCCGCCGGGCTGCGTGCACGGCGGCTTCGTCGCGGCGGCCTTCGATGAAGTGCTCGGCTACGTGCAGTCGCTCGGCGGCAATCCCGGCATGACGGGCCGATTGACGGTGCACTACCGCAAGCCGACCCCGCTGCACACGCCGCTGATCTTCGAGGCCGACCTCGTGCGCGTCGAAGGCCGCAAGATCTTCTGCGAGGGCCGCGTGCGGGCGAACGGCGTGCTGACCGCCGAGGCCGAAGGGCTCTTCGTCTCGGTCGATCGCGAGCGTTTCCTGAAGCTGCTCGAGGAGCGCGAGCAGCGCGCGCGCGACGGCGGAGGACCGGCGTGATGCTGCGGATCGCGGTCGCGCTCGCGATCGCGGCGCTGCTCGGTGCGAGCCGCGCGGAAGCAGTGCAGCTCGTCGGCGCCTCGTTCGCGGACGGCCTGCTCCACGACGTCGACGCGACGACGGGCGCCGCGACGAACGCCCGCCAGATCCGCGTGTACGCGTGCAACTTCTTCTGCGGCGACATGACGATTCCGGTCACGTACGTCGGCGGCATCGAAGTCCATCCGCTCGTGCCGGACCAGATCACCGTCTCGACGACGATCTCGAACGCCGACTACGGGAGCGCCCTGATGGGCGGTCCGCTCGACGATCCGTTCTTCGGCTTCGACTCGGTGCGGCTCTTCAGCGTCGAGATCGCCTTCGGCGAGGGCGATCTCGCGCGCGACCCGGTGAGCGGCGACCTCTTCGCCGTCGGGCTCACGGAAACGACGGCGCCGTACGTGCTGATGCGGATCGACGCGCTCACCGGCGCATCCGTGGTCGGACAGATCGGTTTCAGCGACGTCAGCGGACTCGCCTTCGACGCGGCCGGTACGCTCTGGGCGCTCGACACCGGCGCCGACGCGCTGCTGGTGCTCGATCCCGCCGACGCGAGTACGCTCGCCACGCTTCCGCTCTCCGAAGCGCTCGGCGCCGTGGCGGGCATGGACTTCGATCCGGTCTCGGGTCTGCTCTACGTCGCGGACGGCGGCACGGGCGGGCAGGACGCACTCTTCACGCTCGACGTGGAGACGGGCGTGCTGACCGAGATCGGGCCGCTCGGACTCGCGAACGGACTCTCGGGGCTGGCGGTCGTGCCGGAGCCGCGCGCGCTCGCGCTCGGCGTGGCCGGGATCGCTTCGATGGCCGTCCGCCGGTGGAGGCATGCATGAGCGCGCGCGAGGTCCGCACCTTCTGTCGTGTCTGCGAGCCCGCTTGCGGACTCGTGGCGCAGGTCGAGAACGACGAGCTGGTCGCCCTGCGGCCGGATCGCGAGCATCCGATCACGCGCGGCTTCGCCTGCAACAAGGGCCTCGCCGGCGTCGCCGTGCACCGCGATCCGGATCGACTCGATCATCCGCTGCGTCGCAATGGCGACGGCTTCGTCCGCGCGAGCTGGGACGACGCGATCGGCGGCGTCGCGACGCGCCTGC
>JALOQG010000086.1 GCA_025453505.1 Myxococcota bacterium
GTTCGGCATGGACGGCTCGACGTCGCTGATCTGGGCCTACCTGCTCCGCACGCGCCATGCCGACCTGCTCCGCGAGGACGGCTTCGTGATGGTCGAGCTGTCGGGCTCGATCCCGAGTCGCCCGACGAGTCTCGCGTTCGCGGACGCGTGGAAGTCGCAGATCCTGCTCCAGCAGCGTTTCTGAACGCCGCACCGTTCTCGGGCCGCGACTTCGTTCCGGCCCGAGAGCGGCGCGCGGGCCACTTCACACTGCGTCGTGTCGATCCGGCAGGATGGTTCCACTCGAAACCATCCGAAGGAGATCGACGATGACGGAGACGAAGACCGAAACGTCCGCGAAGAAGAAGGGCGCGACGCGCGCGTCGCGCATCGACTGGGCGCTGGTCGAGCGGGTGCTCGCGAGCGAGATCGTCTCGCGCGTGTATCTGTGGGGCCGGCCGGGCATCGGCAAGACGTACTGCGCGATCCACGCGGGCGGGCGCGGCGGCGCCGCCTACGTCTGCACGCTGACGCAGGAGATGCCGAGCAGCGAGCTGCGCGGACACTGGATCCCGCGCGGCTCCGAGCTGGTGTGGCACGACGGGCCGATCGTGCGCGCGATGCGCGAGGGCGCCCTCATCGTGCTGAACGAGCTGCTGCACGGCTCGGACGACGCGCTCTCGTTCCTGCACCCGGTGCTCGAGCGCCCGGAGACGGCGTGTCTCACGCTGCCGACGGGCGAGACGATCCGGCCCGCGCCGGGCTTCCGCGTGATCGTCACCGAGAACCGTCCGCCCTCGGAGCTGCCGTCGGCGCTGCGCGACCGCTTCGACGTGACGCTCGAGGTCACCGAGCCGCATCCGAAGGCGCTGGCGTCGCTCTCGCCCGCGATGCAGGAGGCGGCGCGCCGCTCGTTCACGCTGGAGGAGGATCGCTCGGTCAGCGTGCGCGCGTGGCTGGTGCTCGACCGGCTGCAGCACGAACTCGGGCTCGAGAACGCGTGCCTGGCGGTGTTCGGCGCCCAGCGCGGCTCGCAGATCTTCGACGCCCTCAGTCTCGCCGCGACGCACGGAGGCTGAGCCATGCACGAGCACTTCGACACGGACCTGTGCCGCCCCTATCCCGAGCTGGTCGAGCCGCGCTTCCAATCGAAGCCGTATCGCGTGCACGACGCGGACGCGACGCGCGGCCTGCTGACGCGCGGCGCCGTGGACCAGGTCCGCCGCGACATCTGGGTGCCGCTCGCGGACGACGCACGTTCGGTGTGTCGCCACGAACTGGCGCACGTGCTGTGGTCGCCGCGGCGCCTGCCGCGCGTCGCGTTCGAGCCGGGCGTCCTCGCGGCGATCGAGGACGCCCGCATCAACCTGGCGCTGCGGCGGATCGGGACGCCGTCGGATCTCGACGACGAGGCCGAAGCCTACGTCGCGATGCTGGCGGCCCGCGACGCGAAGGCGCGCGAGTACTTCGCGCTCTTCCAGCGCTGCGTGGCGTCGCTCGGGACGAGCGTCGAGGCTGCGTTGCGGGCGCAGCTCGCGCGCGAGCCGCATCCGATCGGCCCGGCGCTGGGCGCGTGGATGGAGCGCGTGGACCGCCGCCTCGAGGCGGCGCGCGCGCGGCGCGGCGCGGTGATCGCACCGTTCTCCGCCGCGCTCGCGCTCGCGCGCGAGCTGGCGCGCGAACTGCGCGCGTTCGGTCTGCTCGACGCCGACGGGCGTGCCCGCACGCGCGTGCTCTCGTCGTGCACGGTGCACGTCGAGGGCGACGGTCTGGTCGAGCGCGGGCGCGCGCGGCCTCCGCGCGACGAGGAGTTCGAGACGCAGGACGAGGGCGTCGAGCCGGGCCGCATGACGGTGCGGCGCGTGCCGCTCGAGGTCGCATTGCGCGCGCGCGGCGGCCTGCCCGCGTGGCGCGCCGGCAGCGAGGGCAGCGTCGTGCGCTTCGTCCAGCGCTGGCCGGTCGATCGCGCGATCTTCCGGCGCCGCGCACGCGCGCGCGGCGGCACGCTGCTGATCGATCACAGCGGGAGCATGTCGCTCGGCGTCGAGGACCTCGACCGTTTCCTGCTCGCCGCACCGATCGGGATGCGCGTCGCGGTCTACTCCGGCGAAGGCGCCGTCGGCGAGTTGCGCGTCGTCGCCGACGGCGGGCGGCGTGCGGCGGTCCCGCACCTCGCGCGCTTCGGCAAGGGCAACATCGTCGATCTGCCCGCGCTCGAGTGGCTCGCGCGCCAGCGCAGCCCGCGCATCTGGGTGACGGACGGCGGCGTCACCGGCGTCGGCGATCGCTCGTCGATCGCGCTGCGCACGCGCTGCCGGAGCCTGCGCCGGCGCGCGGCGATCCGGCGCGTCGGGTCGCTCGAAGAGGCGCGCAAGCTGCTCTGCGTCGCGTCCTGACCGGAGCGTCCTCCGCTCGCGCCGCCGCATATACTGCGGCGGCGCGAGCGGAGGCTTTCGATGCGTGTGGCGGACGAAGCGGGCAGGGAGGTCGCGCGCTTCGCGCCTTCGGCGACCGGTCTCGCGCATCCCGGCACGCTGCTCGCCGCGCTGCTCGCGTGGCTCGACGCGCGCACGCGCGGCGCGCGTCTGCTGCTGCGCCTCGAGGATCTCGATCCCGAGCGGTGTCGGCCCGCGTGGCGCGATCGCATGCGGGACGATCTCGCGTGGCTCGGGCTCGACTTCGACGCGATCGAGACGCAGAGCGCGTTCGCCGCGCGGCACGCCGCCGCGCTCGACCGGCTCGCGGCCGCCGGCGTCCTGTATCCGTGCGCGTGCACGCGCACGATCCTGCGCGCGGACGCGCTGCCCGCTCCGGACGGCGGCAATCGTTACGCCAATCACTGTCGCGGCCGCGCCTTGCCGGCGGGCGGCTGGCGCGCGAGCGAAGAGCCGCTGCGCGCGATGCTGCCGTCGGGCCGCGTCGTTCCCGTCGACGAGGGCGGCGCCGATCTCGCGCAGGATCCCGCCGCCGAGATGGGCGATCCGATCGTGCGCCGCCGCGACGGCTCCGTCGCGTATCAGCTCGCCGTCGTGGTGGACGACGCGGCGAGCGGTGTCACGCGCGTGGTGCGCGGGCGTGATCTCGCGCCGAGCACCGCGACGCAGGTCGCGCTGCAGCGCCTGCTCGGGCTGCCGGAGCCAACCTATAGGCACCACCTGCTGCTGCTCGACGAGCAGGGCGGCAAGCTCGGGAAGCGCCACCGCTCCGTGGGCGCCGACGCGCTGCGGGCCGCCTACGACGCACCCGCGCTGCTGGGGTGGCTCGCGCACGCGGCGGGCCTGCGCGACGCGCCGGCGCCCGCGACGCCGCAGGAAGTGCTGGCGGAGTTCGCGTGGCCGCGCGTGGCGACGCGCGATCGCGTCGTGCGCTGGACGGGCGCTGCGCTGGTTCTGGGGAGTTTCGGCGAAACCGCGAAATGATCTGGAGTTCCGCACGGCGGAGCTGCTAGAACGGAGGCCGCCGCCCATCTCGCCCGGAGTTCCTCGCATGTCCAGGCTGCGTTCCGCCCTCTGCTCCGTTGCGCTGCTCCTGCCGGTCCTGGTCGGCGCCGCCGCTTCCGCGGACTACGTCACCTTCGGCAACGGCTGGGGCTCGAAGTGGGACGATCCCGTCCACGGAACGCCGGCGACGGTCACGTGGGGCTTCATGCCCGACGGCACGACGATCCTGCCGAGCTTCTATCTCGCGAACGAAGTCGTCGGCGGCTCGGACGTCGGCGCGCTGCGCGCCAGCGTCGACGCCGCCTACGGCGCCGGGGCCTTCGACGCGGCGCTCGTGCGCGCGTTCGACAGCTGGCACGCCGTGTCGGGCATCACGTTCGTCGGGCCGGTCGCGGATCCCGGTCTGCAGATGGCGGCCCCGGGCGCGACGACGCCCGACATCCGCATCGGCGCCTTCCACGCGGTGCCGCTCTCCGGTTTCTCCTGGGTCGGCGCGGTCGGCTACGGGCCGCCGGGCAACGATCTCTTCTTCCCCGATCCGCTCGCCGGCGACATCGCCTTCAACCTCGACGTGCCGCACGGCATCGCGCCCGGCGGCGAGGGCGATCCGATTCCGCCCTTCTTCGGCAACGATCTCGAGAACCTCTTCCTCCACGAACTCGGTCACGCGGCGATCGGTCTCGGCCATCCGGTCCAGAAGCCCGGGGAGGTCATGTACGTCGATGCCGGCTGCTGCGACGCGATCAACCGCGAGCCGTCGCCCGACGACATCGCCGGGGCACAGGTGGTGTACGGCGCGTCGAGCATTCCGGCCTGCGACAACGGCATCGACGACGACCGCGACGGCCTGGCGGATCTCGCCGACCCCGGTTGCAGCGACGCCACCGACCCCAGCGAGCGGGCGCCGTCGCTGCCCTGCGACGACGGGCTCGACGACGACGGCGACGGCCGCGCCGACTTCGACGCCGACACCTTCGCGGATCCCGCGTTCGTCGCCGGCTATGGCGATCCCGCGTGCCACGATCCCGGCTGGCCGCGCGAGAACGCCCAGTGCCAGAACGGCGTCAGCGACGATCCCGGCGTCGGCACCGACTTCGACGCCGGCGAATCGATCCTCGGCGTCGGCAACGGCGATCCGAACGGTCCCGATCCGCAGTGTCTCGGCAAGCCTTGGCGCAACGACGAGAAGCCGAGCAGCGGCTGCGGGCTGGGCGCGGAGCTGGCCGTCGCGCTGCCGCTCTTCGCGTGGGCGCGGAGGCGGCGCCCTCAGCCGATGAGGCGCGTCGCGACGGGCGCGATCCAACGGATCAGCGCGTAGCCGACGCCGCCGACGAGCAGTGCCGTCGCGAATCCGCCGGCCAGCGGCCGCAGGCCCAGGCTGCGCAGTCGCGCGAAGCTCGTGCCCAGTCCGACCGACGCCATCGCGACCGTGAGACATGCGGTCGAGAGCCAGCTCGCCGCTTCGATGCACGCCTTCCAGGTCTCGGGCGCGAGCACGCCGAAGGGCCGCGCGCCGAGATCGCCGAGGCTGCGCAGCGCCGTCAAGGCCACGAACCCGAACACGAAGCCCGGTACGGCCTGACGCCAATCGGTGCGCCCCGCCGTCGCCTCGCGACGATGGGCGAGCGCGATGCCCGGGATCACGACCAGCATGCAGAGGTTGCGCACCAGCTTCGTCACCGTCGCGGTCTCGAGCGCGGCGGCGTCGCCGTAGTGTTGGAGGTAGAGCAGGCCGGCGCCCGCCACCTGCGCGGTGTCGTGGATCGCCGTGCCGAGGAAGAGGCCCGCGCTCGTCGCGTCGCCGCCGAAGAGCGCGTGCGATGCGAACGGATAGGTCAGCAGCGCGATCAGGCCGAAGACCGTGATGCAGCCGACGGCGTAGCTCGTCTCGTCGTCGTCGGCGCCGATCACCGGCGCGGTGGCGACGATCGCCGTGTTGCCGCAGATCGCCGTGCCGACCGCGATCAGCGTTCCGAGCCGCGGCGGCAGCCCGAGGCGTCGCGACAGGAAGCCCGCCAGCGCGAGCGCGGACACGATGCAACCGGCGACGATCGGCACCGCCACGAGACCGATCGCGCCCGCCGCCGCGAGGCTGAGCTGGATCCCGAGCAGGGCGACACCGAAGCGCAGCACGCGTTTGAGACCGAGGCGCACGCCGGCCTCGTAGACGGGGGGGAGCCCGATCGCGTTGCGGATCGCGAGGCCGAGCAGGATCGCGACGAGGATCGGACTCACCGGCGATCGTTCGAAGCCGAGCACCGAGGTGCCGATCGCGCGCGCGCCGGCCGTCGCGGCGAACGCGATCGCGGCGGTGAGCGCGAGACCGGGCAGCGTGACGCCCGTCAGCGCGAAGAGTTCGTAGACGCGCGCGGCGAGCGGAGAGCGCGCCTCGCGTTCCGCCGGCGTCTCGGCCGGATCTGTCCAGTCCGGCACGCCCTCGTAGGAATCGATCCAGCGCATCAGCGCCGGGTTCTCGTAGGGATTGGAGCTCGGCATGCGCGGCAAGATAGGTGCAGCCTCGTGGCGGCGCCGCGTGATGCGCCGGGGTAGGTTCCCCCGAGAGAGGAGCGGGACGTGGCGCAGCGCAACATCGAAGTGCGGCCGATGGCCGGCGCGCTCGGAGCGGAGATCGAGGGCGTGGATGTCGCGGCGCTCGACGACGCGACGCTCGCGCAGCTGCGCGCGGCGCTCGTCGCGCACGGGGTCGTCGTCTTGCGCGACCAGAAGCTCTCGCGCGAGGCGCAGCTCGCCTTCGCGCGGCGGCTCGGTGCACCCGAAGTCCACCCCATCGCCAACGGGATGGCCGAGTACCCCGAGATCATCCAGGTGCTGAAGCCGGCGGGACAGCGCGCCTTCTTCGGCACTTCGTGGCACAGCGACAACTCGTTCTTCGCGCGGCCGACCTCGTTCACCGTGCTCTACGGCGACGTGATCCCGCCGGTCGGCGGTGACACGGTGTTCGCGTCGATGGAGAAGGCGTACGCGACGCTCTCGGTGCCGATGCGCAGGTTCCTCGATCCACTCCAGGCCGTGCACAGCGCCGCGAGCGCCTACGACCCGCGCACCACCGGCGACGCGAAATACAAGGGCGACGCGCCGATCACGTACACCTACTCCGAAAAGATCTACGAGGAGAACGTGCACCCGGTGGTCCGCACGCACGCCGAGTCGGGGCGCCGCAGCCTCTACGTGAACCCGATGTTCACGCAGCGCATCCTGGGACTCGAGTCGCACGAGAGCCGCGCGCTGCTCGACCTGCTCTTCGAGCACGCCGTCCGCCCCGAGTTCACGGCGCGCGTGCGCTGGGCGCCGGGGACGCTCACGCTGTGGGACAACCGCAGCGTGCAGCACTACGCGATCGACGACTACGAGGGCTTCGACCGCGTGATGTACCGCGTGACGCTCGAAGGAGAGCGGCCGGTCTGATGTCCGGATCGCTGCACCTGCTCGTGCTCGACGCCTACGCGCCCGAGGGCCGCGCCGCGATCCGCGGCGCCGGCGGCACCGAGGCCGGCCGGCTCTACGAGCGGATGCTGCGCGCGCTGGCGCCGGACGCGACCGTGGACGTCGCCCACCCCGCCGATCCCGATCCCGCGCTGCCGGCCGGCGCCGCACTCGCCGACTACGACGGCATCGCGTGGACCGGCTCGAGTCTGACCATCCACAAGACCGGCGACCCGCGCGTCGAGCGCCAGATCGCCTTCGCACACGCCGTCTTCGCGGCCGGCGTGCCGAGCTTCGGCAGCTGCTGGGCCGCGCAGCTCGCGGTGGTCGCGGCGGGCGGACGCTGCGCGCCGAGTCCGAAGGGCCGCGAGTTCGGCGTCTCGCGCGCGATCACGCTGAGCGAGGCCGGCCGCGCGCATCCGCTCTTCCGCGACAAGCCCGCGCGCTTCGACGCCTGGACCAGCCACGCCGACGAAGTCGTTTCGCTCGGCGACGCGACGGCGCTGCTCGCCTCGAACGCGTGGAGCGGCGTGCAGGCCGTCAGTGTCGAGCGCGGCCGCGGCCGCTTCTGGGCGCTGCAATGGCATCCCGAGTACGACCCGCACGAAGTCGCCGCGCTGTGTCGGCTGCGCAAGGCGGAGCTGATCGCGCAGGGCACTCTCGCGGACGAAGCCGAGGCGATCGCCTACATCGAACGCCTCGAAGCGCTGCACGAGACGCCCGCCGACGCGCGTCTCGCGGCGTCGCTCGGCGTCGCGCCCGCGCTGCTCGACTTCACGCAGCGCAGCGTCGAAGTGCGCAACTGGCTGGCGAGTCTCGCTCCACGCCGGTGAACGCGGCGCGCTGGCCACCCGTCAGCCGGCGCGCAGGATCCCGATCGCCAGCAGCGAGAGCGTCGCGAGCAGGATGTAGGCGAGCGCGGTCTGCTCGTCGTTCTCGAGCACGCGCGCGAGCTGCCAGCGCGGGGGATCCGCGCTCGGCATGCGCCACGGCGTCCAGCGCGGCAGCAGCGTCGGCACGGCGGCGCGCCAGGCGCGGAACGCGTCGCCATAGAGCGCGTCGAGGCGTTCGCTTTCGACGCGATCCTTGTAGGGCAGGTAGTAGCCGAAGTAGAAGGCCAGCCCGATCGGCAGTACCACGAGCGCGACGTCGCGGCCCGCCATGAGCCCGAAGCCGCAGCCCATCAGCAACGCGCCGGCGTAGAGCGGATGGCGCAGGTACGCGTAGGGGCCGACGGTCGTCAGCTCGTCCGTCTTGAGCAGATAGCCCGTCGCCCACAGTCGCAGCGAGACGCCCGCCGCCACCAGCGCGAGGCCCGGCAGGAAGAGCGCGACCTGCGGCCGCGCGGCGACCAGCGCCGCAATCCCGACCAGATAGATCGCGAGCGTGCGCGGCTGGAGCGTCTTGCGCCGCAGCGGGTGGCGGATGAGCGGCCTGCGTTTTTCCGCCTCGGACGCTTCGGACTCGATCGGAGCGGCCATCGTGCCGAATCTAGTAGCAGACGCGCGCTTGCGCCTCGGGTCCTGCTCCGCGACCGTCGCGGGTGCGAGGATCCCCGCCCTCGCCATTCCCCAGGACGTCCTCCCTTGTCCACCGTCCCGCTCGAACTCGGCCTGTCGCTGGACGCGATTCCGCGGCTGCGCCGGCATCCGCTGCTCGCGGCGTTGACGCAGGGACGGCCGCGGCGCAGCCGCGAGCGCGCGATCTACTTCGACACGCCGGATTTCGCGCTCGCGCGCGCGGGCTTCGCGTTGTGCATCCGGCGCGTCGCGCGGCTCGCGGTGCAGAGCGTCGCGCGGCTCGATGCGCGCGGGCCGGGGCCCGCCGACACGGTCGTCGCGAGCGAGGTGCCCGACCTCGCGTCGATCCCCGACGTGGCGCTGCGCGCGCAGATCGCGGGGTGCGTCGCCGGCCGGCCGCTCGTGCCCGCGTTCGAAGTGGACCTCACGCGCGAGCTGCGCGTCCTGCGCGAGGACGCCAACGAGATCCACTTCTCGCTCGATTCCGGTTCGGTGAAGACGGCGCACGGGCTCGTGCCCGTCTGCTCGCTCGCGCTCGATACGCGCGCCGGCGACCCCGCCTATGTCGTGCAGCTCGCGCTCGAGCTGCTCGACGCGCTGCCGCTGCGCACGGACGCGCAGCACCCGGCGGCCAGCGCCCGCGCGATGCTGCTCGGCGAGTCGGTGCGCCCGCGCAAGGCGGAGCTCGTCGAGGTCGGCCCCGAGGCGACGCTCGAGGCGTTGCTCGAGGCCTGTGTCGAAGCGTGCCTGCGGCTGCGGTCGGCGCTCTCGTTCTTCGCGCCGGTCCTCCCCGCGCGCCAGCGCGCAGCGCTGCGCGCGCTGCTGCGACCGCTCGCGAGCGCGCTCGGCCCCGCGCGCGACCTCGACGTCTTCGCCGAGGAGTGGCTCGCGCCCGCACTGCGCGCGCGACCCGACGACGCCGGTCTGGCGACGCTCGACGCGCGCGTGCGGGCACTGCGGGCCGAACGGGCGGAACAGGTGCGGCGCGCGCTCGAGTCCGTCCACTTCCCGCGGCTGGTGCTCGAGATCCGTCACTGGCTGGCGTCGCACGCCTGGCGCGACCAGGTGCTCTCCGCCGATTCCGCGGCGCTCTTCGCACCGGCGCGCGACTTCGCGTCGCGCCGTCTCGAGCGCCGGCACCGCAAGACGCGGCGCGCGCTGCGCGGGCTCGCGGAGGCGTCGTCCGCCGAGCGGCACGCGCTGCGCATCGAGGCGAAGCAGCTGCGCTACGCGGCGGAGTTCACCGCCAGCCTCTTCCCCGGCCGGCGCGCGCGCCGCTACGCGCGGCGCCTCGCGGCGCTCCAGGACGCACTCGGCGTCGCGAACGATGCCGTCGTCGCGGAGCGGATCGCGGCCGAGATCGCGGGCGCGGACGCCGCGGCGCAGCACGCGGCGGGTTTCGTGACCGGCTGGGCCGCACACGCGGCGCACGCAGAGATCGCGCGCCTCGGCCGGCTCGCGGAGCGCTTTGCCGAAGCCGGCCGCTACTGGCCGCGTCCCGCACCCACGCCCGCAGCGCCGCCCGGTTGAAACGGCAAAGTCGCGCCCCGGCGCTTCCGCAGAAGAGCGTTACGCGAGGTCGAGTACGAGCGCTTCGGCGGCTTCGAGGGCTTCGATGTCGAGCGCCGCGGCGTCTTCGATCGCCGCGCCGTCGCCCGCGACGAGCCGTTCGCCGTTGACGCGCAGCGCGCCGCTCGCGACCTGGACCCAGACGCCGCGTCCCGCCGCGATCGGCAGGTGCACCTCGTCGCCCGGCGCGAGCTGCGTGGCGTAGATGCGCGCGTCCTGTCGCAGGGTGAGGGCGCCGTTGGCGCCGTCGGGCGACGCCACCAGGCGTAGCCGACCCTGGCGCTCGGCCGCCGCGAACTCGCGTTGCTCGTAGCTCGGCGCGATGCCGGTCGCGTTCGGCAGGATCCAGATCTGGAGGAAGTGCACGCCTTCCTGCTGCGACGCGTTGAACTCGCTGTGCTGGATGCCGGTGCCGGCGCTCATGCGCTGCAGCTCGCCCGGCCGGATCGTCGAGCCGGTGCCGAGCGAGTCCTCGTGCGCGAGCGCCCCGCGCAGCACGTAGGTGACGATCTCCATGTCGCGATGCCCGTGCTTCGCGAAGCCGCCGCCCGGCTCGACGTGATCCTCGTTGATCACGCGGAGCGCGCGGAAGCCCATGTGCTTCGGATCCTGGTACTCGCCGAAGGAGAAGGTGTGGCGGCTGTCGAGCCAGGAGATGCGGGTGCGGCCGCGATCTGCGGCGCGCCGGATCGTGATCAAGGGGGTCCCTCCCGGGCGCGCGCGCAGCATGACGAAGATCCTGCTCTGTGTCAGCTCGCACTCGATGGCGACGGGTTCCAGGAACGCCGCGTGTCGCGGCGATGAATCGAGCGCCCGGCTACCGTCGGCGACGGCCCATCTCGCGGAGCCGACTGCCATGTCCCAGAGACGCTCGTCGCGTGTCCTCGTTCTCCTGAGCCTGCTGATCGCGGCCGGTTGCGCCCAGCGTGGTGCCGGGGGCGGCGCCGGCTACGACCCCGTGACGACCGACCCGATCGCGCGCGACGCGACGCATCCCGCCGCCTTGATCGAGGTCGCCGTGCCGAGCGCCGACGCGCTGCTCAACGGCGTCGTGTACGTGCCCGAAGGAGCGGGGCCGCATCCCGTCGCGATCCTGCTCCACGGGTTTCCGGGCTCCGAGCGCAGCGGAGATCTCGCGCATGCGCTGGTGCGCGCCGGCTGGACGGTGCTCTTCTTCCACTATCGCGGCGCTTGGGGCAGTCCGGGCGCGTTCTCGTTCGGCAACGCGATCGACGACGCCGCCGCGGCCGTCGACCTCGTGCGCAGTGCGGCGTTCGCGACGGCGTATCGCGCCGATCCGGCGCGCATCGTGCTCGTCGGGCACAGCATGGGCGGCTTCCTCGCGTTGACCGTCGCGTCGGAGCGCGCGGACGTGCGCTGCGTGGCGTCACTCGCGGGTGCGAATCTCGGCGTCTTCGGTGCGTCTGCGCACGATCCGAAGGGACGCGCGCAGCTCGAGCAGGGATTCGGCCGCTCGATGGGCCCGATCGCCGGCGTCACGCTCGGCGTGTTGATCGAAGAGCTGGCGCTCAACGCCGACACCTTCGACCTGCCGCGCAGCGCCGCGCCCGCACTCGGCGATCGCCCGGTGCTGCTCGTCGCCGGCGCGCGCGACGCCGTCACGCCGCCCGCCGTGCACCACGAGCCGCTGCTCGCGGCATTGCCCGGCGCGACCGGCGTCGTGCTCGACGCCGATCACGCGTTTTCGTCGCAGCGGATCGCGCTCGCGCGCACCGTCGTCGATTTTCTCGCCGCTCGCTGTCTCTGAACTTTCTCGCAACGTCGCAGGAGGACCGATGCGCGCCGCCGTGATGCGAAACCGGGAGATCGTCGTGGACACCTTGCCGGATCCCGTGCCCGGCTCGGGCGAGGTGCTGGTGAAGACGCTCGCGTGCGGGATCTGCGGCTCCGACCTGCACATGCTGCAGCACGCCGAGAAGATGATGGAGTCGATGCGCGACACGGGTGCGCCGTTCGTGCCGAACCTGCTGGCCGACGTCGTGATGGGCCACGAGTTCTGCGCCGAGATCCTCGACTTCGGGCCCAACACGCTCAAGCGCATTCCGATCGGCGCGCGCGTCGTGTCGATGCCGCTCTCGTTCCGTGGCGGCAGGCCGAACGCGGTCGGCTACTCCGACGAGGTACCGGGTGGCTACGGCGAGTTGATGGTGCTGACCGAGCCGCTGCTGCTCGAAGTGCCGAACGGACTCTCGACCGAAACGGCCGCGACCACCGAGCCGATGGCCGTGGGCCTGCACGCCGTCGCGAAGGGCAACGTGACGCCGCGTGACGCCGCACTCGTCGTCGGCTGCGGTCCCGTCGGTCTCGCGGTGATCGCAGGGCTGCGCCTCGCAGGCGTGGAAGGGATCGTCGCCTCCGACTACTCGCCGATGCGCCGCCAGCTCGCGACGCACATGGGCGCGACGCACGTCGTCGATCCGAAGCAGCAGCCGCCGATCGAGGCGTGGCGCGCCGCCGCGGGGCCGAAGTCGTGCGTGCTCTTCGAGTGCGTCGGCGTGCCCGGCGTGCTCGACCAGCTGATGCGCATCGCGCCTCCGCAATCGCGCATCGTCGTCGCCGGCGTGTGCATGCAGGACGACACGATCCGCCCGACCCTCGGCATCAACAAGGAGCTGAACCTCCAATTCGTGCTCGGCTACACGCCCGACGAGTTCGCGAGGACGCTGCGCGCGCTGGCCGAGGGCGAGATCGACGTCGCGCCGATGATCACCGGCAAGACGGGCGTCGCGGGCGTCGCCGACGCCTTCCGCGCGCTCGCGAACCCCGAAGCGCAGGCGAAGATCCTCGTCGAGCCGTGGCGGTCGTGAGCGGCGGCTGGCGCTGCACGGTCTGCGACTTCGCGCAGCCGCGTCCGATCGCACGGCTGCGCGCGACGACGCTCGCCTTCTACGACGACGCGCGCTTTCCCGGCCGTGCCGTGCTCGTGCTCGGCGAGCACGCCGAACTCGTCGAGGATCTTCCGCTCGACGTCGCGCGCGACCTCGCGCTCGACGTGCGCCAGGCCGCCGCGGCGGTGCGCGCCGCGTCGGGTGCGCGGCGCATCAACTACGCCGCGTTCGGCAACGTCGTTCCGCACGTCCACGTGCACCTGATCCCGCGCCACGGCGACTGGGAGACGGCGCCGCGCGCGACGCCGTGGGATCACCCGGAGCCCGAGCGGCCGCTGCCGCCCGGCGCAGCGGATCGCCTCGTCGCGGCGATCCGCGCCGCGCTGGACTGAGCTGCTACCACTCCCCGCCATGCCCGAGCTGCCGGAAGTCGAAGTCACGCGGCGGCGCATCGCGCCGCTGCTGGAAGGCCGCGTGATCGCGTCCGTCACGACGACGGCGCCGAGCTACTTCTTCCTGACGCCGCCCGCGACGCTGCGCCGCGCCCTCGTCGGCCATCGCATCGAGAAGCTCGAGCGCCGCGGCAAGTACCTGGTCGGCGCGATCGACGACGGCAGCCGGCTGCTCCTGCACCTCGGCATGACGGGACAGCTCTTCTCGAGTGCGGTCACGAGTCCGCGCCTGCTGCGCGCGTCGGCGCGCGCGATCCTCGCGCCCGAGGCGCAGCCGTCCTTCACGCCCGACGAACACACGCATCTGCGCATCGCGTTCGCGGGCGGCGGACCCGAAGTGTGGATGCGCGACGCGCGCAAGTTCGGCAAGGTGGAATGGCTGGCGCCGGGCCGCGCCAGCGCGCGGCTCGATCGCCTCGGTGACGACGCGCTCTCGGTGTCGGGCGCGCTGCTCTTCGCCGCGAGCCGCAAGCGAAGCCTCGCGATCAAGAGCCTGCTCCTCGATCAGGCCGTACTCGCCGGCGTCGGCAACATCTACGCCGACGAGGCGCTCTTCGGCGCGGGCGTGCGGCCGACGCGCGCCGCCGGCCGCGTGACGCGCGCCGAGTGCGATCGCATCGCGGCCGCGTTGCGCCGCGTCCTCGTCCGCTCGATCGAGACGGGCGGATCGAGCATCAGCGACTACGTCGCACCGGACGGCGCCGACGGCGCCTACCAGGACGAGCGTCGCGTCTACGCGCGCACGGGCGAGCCGTGCCACGTCTGCGCGACGCCGGTGAAGCGGATCGTCGTCGGGCAGCGGAGTTCGCACTTCTGCGCGCGGTGTCAGGCCCGATGAGGGGACGCGGATGCTGAGTCTTCGGGAGCTCTCGCGGGCGGTGGCGATCCTGGATCGCGACTGGGCCGGCGCGCGCGTCGAGCGCGTGGTGCAGCCCGCCGAGCGGCTCGTCGTGGTGACGCTCTACGCGGGCGAGCGCGGAACCGCGAACGTCGCGCTCTGCGCCGATCCGAAGACCGCACGGCTGTCGCTCTGCGAGACGCGTCCGCCCGCGCCGCCGACGCCGCCGGCCTTCGCGCAGCTGCTCAAGGCGCGGATCGGCGGGTCGCGGCTCGCGTCGCTGCGCGTCGTCGATGCGGATCGCCAGGCGGCGCTGCGCTTCGAGGGGGAAGCGGGCGCGCACGAGCTGCTGCTCTCGATCCTCGGTCCGCGCACCAACCTGTATCTGCTCGACGCCGCCGCGCGCATCGTCGGATCGCTGCGGCCGATCGCGGAGTCGCGCCGCGATCTCGCGCTCGGCGCCGTGTGGCGCAGCCCCGAGAGCCGTCCGCCGGACGCGAGCGAGGATCGCTTCGCCGACGTGCCCGACGCCGGCTTCTTCGCGGCGCTCGAAGCCGCAGCCGCCGGGCGCGCGGCCGAAGGCGAGCAGGATTCGCTCGCGCGCCGCATCGAGCGTGCGCTGCGGCGCGCGACGCAGTCGATCGAGAAGAAGCTCGCGCTGCTGCAGGGCGACGCCGCCGCCGCGGACTCGGTCGCGACGCTGCGCCGGCAGGGCGATCTGCTGAAGGGCGCGCTCGCCGGCATCAAACGCGGCGCGCGCGAGGTACGCGCGCGCGATTTCGCGACTGGCGAGGAGATCGTGATCGCGCTCGATCCGCTGCTCTCGCCGAAGCAGAACCTCGACGCGCTCTACACGCGCGCGCGCAAGGCCGAGAAGCGCTCCGAGCGCGCACTGC
>JALOQG010000476.1 GCA_025453505.1 Myxococcota bacterium
GCGAACGGGCGCGGCCGGAGGTTGGGTAAGGTTTTCATTTGGTGGCGCTTCCTGAGCGTTCCTAGCCTTCGCAGGCGGTCACTTGACCGCGCACGAAACTGCGAGGGCAGACATGAGCAAGAATCTTCCGGCGCTGCGTTCCCGCGGCGCCATCGCGAGCCGCGAACGCTCGGCGCCGATCCAGTCGCGCGGCGACGCGCTCGCCACGGCTCGGGCCGAACGGCGCGCGCTGGCCGCGGCGCGAGCCGAACAGCGGGCCGAGATCTCTCGACGTGCGGCGAGCGCAGCGAACGCGCTCCAGGCGTGCGCCGCCGGGCCGGTGGCGCCGCGTCAGGCCGACGTGGCGCGACTGGTCGCCGTCGATCGCGTGGCCGTTGCGCGTCACGCCGATTCCGCGCGTCTGGTCGCGGTCGATCGCGCGCTCGCCGTGTTCGCCGTTGCCGCCGCGACCGCGCTGAATCCGCAGCCGGCGCCGACCGAGAGCGGGGCCGGCGATGAATAGCGCGCCGACGAATCCGCCGCGCCGCCTGCTGCGGCTGCCTGAAGTCATCGAACGCACCGGGCTTTCGCGCACGAGCATCTATCGCGCGATGCAAGCCGGCGAGTTCCCGCGCGCGGTGCCGCTGTACCGGCGCGGCGTCGCCTGGCCGGAGAGCGAGGTCGAAGGCTGGATCGCATCGCGCCTGACCGCGCGGGGCTGACGTGGGCCGCGTCTACGATCTGCGCGCCGCGCGCGAGCGGCGCGGGCCGCGCTTCGTCTCTCTCTGCCGGCTCTGCCGCGCGCCGAGCTTCGGGCGGGCGCTGTGCGCCGGCTGCGTCGCCTGGCACCTGCGCCTAGAAGAGCTCGCGCAGCGCGTCGCCGAGCGGCGGCGGCGCGGCAAGCGGGGGCGCGGATGACCGACCCGCATTCACCCGAGACGATCCGGCGCGCGCTCGCGTTCTGCGATGCGAACTGCGACCGCGAGACGTGGGTGCGGCTCGCGATGGCGGTTAAGGCCGAGCTCGGCGAGGCCGGCTTCGCGATCTGGGACGAGTGGAGCTCGGCCGGCGAAAGCTACCGCGCCAAGGAAGCGCTTTCGACCTGGCGCAGCATTTGCGAGGGTGGCGGCGTTGGCGTCGGTTCGCTCTTCGAGCTCGCCAAGGCGCGCGGCTTCGCCTTCGAGCCGCAACGCGGCGAATTGCGGCGGCCGAACAAGGAAGAGCGCGCGCGGGCCGCGGCCGAGGCGAAGGCGCGCGCCGAGCGCGAGCGGGCCGAGCGCGACGCACGGCACCAGGCCGCGGCCGAGAAAGCGCGCGCCCGATGGGACAAGGCGAAGCCCGAGGGCCGCTCGCCGTACCTGGCGCGCAAGGGACTGCGGGCGCACGGCTGCCGCTTCGGGCCGGCCGGCGCGCTGCTCGTGCCGATGCGCGACGCCGAAGGCGCACTCTGGAACATCCAGCGCATCGAAGCCGGCGGCGAGAAATTCTTCGAGACGGGCGCGCGCGTGTCCGGGCTCTGGCGCTTGCTCGGCGACGCGGGCGCGGCCGAAGCGATCATCGTCGCCGAGGGCTACGCGACCGGCGCCGCGCTCTTCGAGAGCGCGACGGCCGAGGGGCGGCGCGTCGCGGTCGCGGTTGCGTTCACGGCCGGCAACGTGCCGCACGTCGCGCGGGCGCTGCGCCGACTACACAAGCGCGCGCCGATCGTGCTCGCGGCCGACGATGACCAGGCGACGGCCGAGCGCACCGGGCGCAATCCGGGCCGCGACGCGGCGGCGAAGGCGGCCGAGCTCGTGCGCGGTGCGGTCATCGTGCCGGCGCCGCTGGCCGAGGGCGAGACGGACTTCTGCGACCTGATGCGCGCGCACGGCCGGGCCGCGGTCGCGGCGATCGTCGCCGAAGGCGTCGAGGCGGCGCGGGGCGCGATCGGAGGCGGCGAGTCGAAGCCCGACGCGAGCGAGCCGCGCGCCGATCCGTTGTTCGCCGAGCTCGCCGAGGGCGTTTTCTGGCGCGAACAGCGCGACGGCGGCGAGGTGCTGCACTGGATGTGCGCGCCGCTCGCCGTGACCGCACGGACGCGCGACGCCGACTCGCGAGCGTGGGGCTATCTCAGCGAGTTCGCCGATCCGGCCGGCGTGGCGAAGCGCATCGCGGTCCCCGCGGCGCTGCTGGCGGGCGATGCGGTAGATCTTCGCCGTCTGCTGCTGGATGAAGGGCTCGCCATCGCGCAGACAAAGGCGCGCGCACACCTGGGGCTGTTCATCGCGACGCGCCGGCCGGAATCGTTCGCGCTGTGCGTCGAGTCCTGCGGCTGGCACGGGGAGCACTTCGTACTGCCGCACCGGACTTTCGGCCCGGCCGGCGCGCTGCTGGTCTACCAGGCCGAGGACCGCGGCCGGAATCCGTACCGCGCGAGCGGCACGCTCGACGGCTGGCGCGCTGAGGTCGCGGCGCCGTGCGCGGGGAATTCGCTGCTCGCGTTCGCGGCGAGCGTCGCCTTCGCGGGGCCGTGCTTGGAACTGACCGGCGACCGCTCGGGCGGCTTCCACTTGTGGGGGCCGAGCTCGAAGGGCAAGAGCACGGCCGAGCGCGTCGCGGCGAGCGTCTACGGCCGCCCCGAGTCGGGCGGCTTTGTCGAGGCCTGGCGCGCAACGTCGAACGGCGCCGAGTCGGTCGCCGCCCG
>JALOQG010000477.1 GCA_025453505.1 Myxococcota bacterium
GAGACGGCGATGGCGGCAGCGCGCTCGGTCGTGCGTTCCGACGAAGCGCGCGTCTCGTCGAGGGCGATCGCCTGGGCCCGGCTGCTCTCTGTGACGCCGACCGACACGGTGCGGAGTTCTGCCGCCCGAGCCGTGGTCTCGTCCGCCGCTCCCCCCACCTCGGTCGCGAGCGCGCGCAGCTCGGCGACCATGCGGTCGAAGTCGCGGCCGAGGGCGCCGAGTTCGTCATCGCCTTCGTGGCTCACGCCGCCGCGCAGGTCCCCGGCCGAGACCCGCTGGGCGCGGCCACGCAGCCGCTCGATCGCATGGCCGGCGTCACGCGCCAGCAGTTCGGCGAGGCTCAGGCCGACCGCCAGCGAGAGCACGCCGAGCAGCACGAACGAGGCCGTGAGACGCCGCGCGCTCGGCGCCACCGCCTCCCAGGACAGGGCGGCCGCCAGGATCTCGCCGGTGTCGGGCACCCGCAGCCAGGTGAACACGTGGCTGCTGAAGACATCGAAGCCGTCGCCATGGGCGGCGTCCGATGCGCGGACGGCGTCCCGCTCGGCCGGCTCGAGCAGATCTTCCCGGCCGTACCGCACGCGCTCTCCGGTGGCGTCGAGCAGGACCAGTCCATCGGCGACTCCGAGCGCCTGCGCCTCGCGCTCGAGTGCCGGTAGCGCCGCCGCCAGCGTCTCGCCGTGACGCGCGAGCGCCAACTCGAGGAAGCGTCGCTGATGGAGTGCTTCGGTCGCCTCGAGCGGATCGCCGCTGCGGCGCTGGGCGAGCAGGGCCGCGAAGGCGATCGCGGCCACCAGCACGGTGGCCAGCAGCACGCGCAGCTTCGTGGCCAGCGCGAGGCGCGGCGCGAGCTGCGCGCGCTGGTCCGGATCCGGCACGCGCTCGGCGAGCGTCGCGACCGCCTCGCGCAGCAGCCGCCGCGCCAGCAGGAAGTGGAACCCCACCGAGATCGCGGCGGCCGAGAGCGTCGAGGCATACATCACCGATGTCGCATAACCGCGTAGCTCCGGATGCCGGAGCCCCATCCCGATCGCCACGAACGCCCCGCCGAGCGCCCACCAGCCGAAGCCGGAGAGCGCGACCCCGAGAGGCGCCCGCAGCGCTGCTCGCAGCGCGCGCTCGTCACGCTGCCGGTCGGGCGCGGCGTCGAGTGCCGCTCGCACCGGCGCGAGTAGCCGGAGTCCCTGCCACTGATAGGGCGTCGCGCACAGCAAGAACGCCCCGGAGACCAGGAGTCCGAAGCTGCGCCACTGGTTTCCGCCGAGCTGGAGGAGCGCCGCGACGTATCCGCTCACGAGCGTCACCGCGATTGCGGCGACCCCGACGGAGAGCAGGACCCAGCGGGACGCGAGGCTCGCGTGCGCCGGTACGGCGGGAAAGGGCGACGACATGGTCGCGACTTCCATCGGCGAACTCGCGCCGGCATTTGAGGGCTGCGCCCCGCTAGAGGGCGAATTCTCCCATCTTCATACAGCGACACGATCTCGCGACGACTCCGCTGTCCGCTGACGGACCAAGCCCGCCCAGCGGACGCCGTCGAAGGCGAGTACCACGAAGGGTTCGGTGGTGTCGGACATTTCGAAGTACACCTGCAAGCCCACCACCCGCGCGCGCGCCGGCAATGCTGCTTTGCGGCCTCCGATTCCTGATAGGCTCTCCGACACCGCCGAGCCACCGCCGCTCTCGCGTCTACGAGACACGACGGCGACTCCCCGGCGGCCTCTCGCGGAGGAGCGTCATGCGGAGATCTGCCCTCTCGACCGTCTTCTTTCTCGCGGCGCTCGACGCGAGCGCAGCGACCTTCGTCGTCACCAACACGACCGACGCAGGCGACGCGACACCGGGTGATGGCATCTGCTCGTGGATGACCGGCATCTGCACCCTGCGCGCCGCGATCCAGGAGTCCAACGCGTGGCCAGGAGCCGACGTGATCCAGATCGCGGCCGGCACCTACACGCTCTCGATCGCGGGTGCCGGAGAGGACCTCGCCGTGACCGGCGACCTCGACATCCGCGACACCGTCACGATCGAGGGCGCCTCTGCGACGACGACCGTGATCGACGCGAACGCGATCGACCGCGTCTTCGACGTGCAACCGATGAGCGCGGCGACGCTCTCGGTCGCGATCCGCGACATGACGATCCGGGAGGGCGCCCTCACCGATGCGGGCGGCGCGGGCATCCGGCACGACGACGAGGGAACGGTCACCGTGGAGGACGCAGTCCTCACCGAGAACCACGTTTCCGGAACCACGTCGTCTGCGACCGGCGGCGCGATCGACGCGGGCGGCACAGGCTCACTCGAGCTGAGGCGCCTGGTCCTGTCGCAGAACAGCGCCCACCGCGGCGGCGCCATCTTCCACAACGGGCCGCTCGCAATCTGGGACTCGACGTTCGAGGCAAACACGGCCGCGGTCAACGGTTCGGCGATCGAGTCCTACGACCAGGGTTCGGTCGAGCGCTGCACCTTCGCCGGCAACCAGACCGCGGTGGGCTCGACCTTGGACCTGAACGCCGGCTCCTTCACGCTCCAGAACTCGACCCTGAGCGGCAACACGAGCGGCGCCGCGACGATCGGGGCATCGGGCTCGTCGCTCTCGCTCGAGAGCGTCACCATGTTCGACAACCTGGCGCCGGGCGCCGGCCTCCGAGCTTATGCCG
>JALOQG010000478.1 GCA_025453505.1 Myxococcota bacterium
ACGGTGCTTGGCTCGGCGACGCCGCTGCGCTGGCGGATCGCCCAGACCGCGTCGAGTTCCCGGGCGGCGCCGGCCGTGTCGCCGCGCGCGAGCGCGGAGGCGCCGAGCGCCGCGCGCGCGAAAGCGGCGATGCTCGCGAGACCGCGCGCTTCGGCGGATCGCAGCGCCTCGGCCGCGCGTTTCGAACACTGATCGGAGTCGCCGAGATGGGCGAGCACGTGCGCCGCGACAGTGAGGCCGAGCGTCGCGCGGCCGCCTTCGATCGTCTCGGAGAGAGCGATGTCGACGGTCGCGCCGGTCAGCGCGTCGAGCCAGCGGCCGCGCCGGTAGTCGAGCTCTGCGAGCGTCGCGCTCGCGAAGGCGCCGGTGGAGCTGAACCCGCGCCGCGCCGCCGTCGCGATCACCGCACGCAGCGTGTGCTCGGCGTCGCCCCAGCGTTCGCGCAAGAGCAGCACGTAGCCCGCGAGTTGCACCATCTCGATCTGGTCGTCCGGAATCGCCGACGCGGAGACGTCGCCGAGCGCTTCCATGATGCGGATCGCCTCGAGATCCGATGCATCGCCGAGATGCACGGCGGCGTAGCCGCGCAGCGCACGCGCGGCGACGCCGCGCACTTCGTCATCGCCGGCGGCGGCCGCCGCGCGCGCGGTGAGTTCGAGGCCGAGCGGAACGTCGGCGGCGAGCAGTGCAGCAGGCGTCGCTGCGGCGAGCAGCGGGAACTCGAGATCGGCCGCGCAGCCTCGCACGCGATCGGCTTCCGCACGCAGCGCGACCGCCGCTCCGCGCGCGTCCTCGGTGAAGGCGCGAATCAGGTTGCGCAGCAGCACGGCGCCGGCGCGCGCGCGCGGATCGACGAGTTCGGGGATCGCGCGCTCGAGGATCGCGCGCGCCGCGTCCGGCATGCCCGCATCCCAGAAGGCCCGGGCCGCCGCGATCTCGCGCGCGAGCCGCGCGTCCGCCGATTCCGACAGCCGCGCCGCGTCGGTCGATGCGCGCGCCGCGATCGCCGGCAGACCGCGCGCGAGCAGGCGCGTTGCGAGCGCGTCGAGATCGCGCGCGACGCTCTCGTCGGCGCGGTCGGCTGCCGCCGCGCGGTGCAAGACCGCGCGGTCGGCGTCCCCCGCGGACTCCGCCAGCGCCGCGTGCACGCGCCGTCGCGTCGCGGGTCCCGCCGCGTCGAGGATCGCCGCGCTCCACAGCGGATGGGTCAGTCGCGGCGGGCCGTCGAGCGTCACGATGCCGGCCTCTTCGGCGGAGGCGAGTTCCGAGCGGACCGCGTCGACGCGAGCCAGCACGTCCCCGAGCCGTTCGAGTTCGCCGCCCGCTGCGATCACGGCCAGCCCGCGCAGCGTCGCCGCCGGCAGCTCCGCGAGCTTGGCGGCGAACACCGCGGCGAGTCGCGCCGGCAGCGTCGCGACGGCGTCGATCGCCTGACGTCCCTGGCGCTGGTCGGGACTCAGCGCATCGCACACGTGCAGGAGCGCCAGTGGATTGCCGCCGGTCAGCGCGATGCAGCGGTCCATGACCTCGAGCGGCAGCGACCAGCGCGATCGCAGCAGCGCGCGCGCGGATTCCTGCCCGAGGCCGTCGACGACGCGCTCGTCGGCGCTCGCGAAGCGCACCGGCGAGCCCGGACGCTGCGCCACGAGCACGGCGATGCGGTCTGCGGCGAAGCGGTCCACCGCGAAGGCGATCGCGCCGGCCGACGGCGGATCGAGCCACTGGGCGTCGTCGATGAGGAGCAGCACGGGCGTGCGCTCGCCGCGCCGTACGAGCAGCGTGTGCAGCGCCGAACCGACGCTGACGAGACTGCGCCGCGCGCCTTCCACGACTTCGCGCAGCAGCGCGAGCGACGGCTCCCGCCAATCGCGACACGCGAGCACGAGGCTCGCCAGCCCGGACCACGCGAGGTCGGCTTCGGCCTCGCGCCCGGCGATGCGCACTCGCTCGAAGTCGTGTGCCCGCTGCCAGGCGGCGTCGAGCAGGGTCGTCTTGCCGATGCCGGGCGCGCCCGTGAGCACCAGCGTGCCCGCGCTGCCGGCTCGTGCTGCGTCGAGCACGCGATCGAGCGCGGCGAGCTCGTTCGTGCGACCCAGCACCGGCATGCCTCCCGTCGGTGGGCGGATCCTAGGCGATATCGCCGATGCGCGAACGCCGGGCTGATCCATGTTTTCGCGCCCCGGCGAAAGGGAAACCCGATGCGACAGGCGGTTCTGGCACTCTCGTCCATGCCGGGTCTGCGAATGGTGCGGACGCTGATCCCGCTGCTCTTCGCCGGCGCCGTGGCGGCCGCGAGCCCGGCCTCCGCGGCCGTGTACTGCATCACGGACGAGGTCGAGCTGCGCGCGGCGCTGGCGGAGGTGTCGTCGAGCTTCGATTCGGCGGCGAACGAGCTGCGCCTGACGCAGGGCATCTTCTTCAACGGCTTCTTCGTCTTCGAGGCGCAGATCTCGAGTCCTACGGGCGACTTCGCGCTGAGCGGCGGCTGGACGACGCTCGGTGACACGCCCTGCGACGTACAGGAGATCGACGCGCGGCTGACCGTGCTCGACGCGCAAGGCGTCTCCGCCGGACTCCAGATTCGGCGCAACTCGATCTCCGGCGAGATTCAGCCGCTCATCTCGGTGTCGAACCTGACGATCCGGAACGGATCG
>JALOQG010000479.1 GCA_025453505.1 Myxococcota bacterium
GCAGCCAGTTCGTGCGGCGATCTTCTTCGGGCGGCCGGAGCGAGACGTAGACGCGGAGGGCGCCGTCGCGTTTGCGCAGCCGGTCGCCGCGCAGCGAGTAGCGGTTGAGCACGTTGTCCACCATGCGGCCCTCGGCGTCGAGCAGCGTGAGCGACCAGAACGCGTGGACCGGCGGCGGCGGCGCGAACTCGATCACATAGGAATGGGCACCCTGCAGCTTCTGGCCCGACGCGTCCACGCGCGCGGTCGCGTCGATGCCGTCGGCGGCCAGCTTGCCGCCGATCCCCACGCGCGCGGCCGCGGCGCGCGAGAGATAGTCCACGCCCCAGCTCCCCGACGCGGGCGAGAAGGTCCAGCCCGCCTGCTCGCGCAGCGCCGGCTGCGCGTTCTTGATGTCGAGGCGCCCCTGGTTCCACGCCTTCTGCGCGACGTCCGACTTCAGCTTGCCCGGCGTGAAGCGGCCGGCCCGCGCGTCGAGCCCGAGCGTCAGGAACTTCTTGATCAGCGGCGCGTCCGCTTCGGCGGGCGGATTGAGCTGCATCAGCTTCGCCGCCTCCTCGAAGTACTTGGTCGGCTGCAGCGCCTCGACCTCCGCCACGACGTTCTTCGCCGACGATCCGCCGCGCGGCCGCTCGACCGCCTTCACGCGCTGTCCCTTCTGGAACGCGGAGAGCGGCGTCAGCGACCACTGCTTCATCACGCCCGACGCCGCGGGCACGTCGCGCTCGCCGTTCGCGGCCACTTGTCCGTGCAGCAGCGCGAATTGCGTCGGTGAACGCACCTCGACCAGATTGCCGCCCGCCGTCGCGCGCTGGTTCGGCCCGGTGATCAGGAAGTCGCGCGCCTCGTTGCCCTGCGTGCGCTGGCCGAGCGACGCGAACACGTTGGTGTACGCGTCGAGCAGCTCGATGCGCGTGAAGCGATCCCCGCTCGCCGGCACCGAGAGCACGAGCGGGCCGGTGCGCAGATCGAGGAACGCGACGGCCGACACGGTGTCGGCGTCGGGCGCGACGCCGGGCGAGGAGAACGGGGTCGCGGTCGCCGTGCGCGCCACCAGCCGGTTGTGCGCGCCGAGCGCGTTGGCCTGCGCCTGCCGTTCGCGATCGAAGAGCATCAGCGGGTACGCGTAGACGTAGGCCGCGACGCCGAGCTCGGCGGCCGTCGAGGGCACCTTCGGGCCACCCGCCTGCTGCGTCGTCCCCGCGCAAGCGACGAGCGCCCCCGCCACACAGGCCGCCGCCCACGCGCGACACAGCCGCGCCCCTCTCACGCTGCGCATCGCGTTTCTCCCCTGCATCGCGCGCACCTTACCGCACGGCGCATCCGGCGGGAGATCCCGGCTCGCGTCGCCGCCGCGTTCGGCCGATACGCGCCCCGGTTGACGGGGCACTCCAGCAGGAGATACTGCGTCCGATGCGTCGTCTCGTTCATCGCACGATCGCCCTCGCGCTGCTCGGCTGGATCGCCGTCGCGGCGGGCACGGGCGTCGCGAAGGCGGCGACGCACCTCGATCACGCCTGCTGCCCGAACGAGTCGCGCAGCGAGGCCAACGACGAGACGCCCTGCCAGGGATTCCTGCCGCTCTCCTGTTGCGACGCCGCCGCGCTTCCGACGACGGCCGGCCATTCGGCTCCGCTCGCGCCGGTCCTGCAGCCCGCGACCGCTTTCCTGGCGCCGGCCGATTCCGATCGCGCGCCGCTGCCGGTGCGGATCGGACTCGCTCCCCGCGCGGCGCCCCTGCTCCGCTCGATCGTCCTCCAGCTCTGATCTCTCGCTCGCTCCGGTCCTGCCTCTCCTGACCGCGGGCGAGGTGCGCGCACGCGCGTGCGCCCGCCCTTTCGAGCGAGGTCTTGCATGTCCCGACGATCGCGCCGGCGCGCCGCGTGCGCGCTGGCCTCCGTGCTCGTCTTCGCGTCCGGTTGCGCGCTCCACGAATCGCGCGTCCGCTACCGGTCGCTCGCGCGCGAGTATGCGCGCGAATCGCAGGCCGCTCCGGCCGGCGACACGCTCGCGTTCGCGAACGCCGACGCGCTCGACCGCGCAGCGCTCGTCGAAGCCGTGCTGCGCCGCAACCCGAGCGTCGCGTCGGCGCGCGCGGCGTGGCGCGCGGCGCTCGCGCGCTATCCGCAGGAGACGTCGCTCGACGATCCGATGGTCGGCTACATGGTCGGGCCGCGATCGTTCGGCTCGAGCAAGGTCGGCGACGCGGAGCGGATCGAAGCGCGCCAGGCCTTTCCCGTGCCCGGGTCACTCGGCCTGCGCGGCGCCGCCGCGGTCGCCGAGGCGGAGGCGAGTGCGAGCGATCTCGCCGCGCTGCGCATCCGCCTCGCTGCGATGACGTCGGCGCTCTACGACGAGTACTGGCTCGCCGCGCGCTCGCTCGCCGTCAACGAAGAGCACCTCGCGCTCGTGCGCGCGCTGCGCGCGGTCGCGACCGCGCGCTACGAGAGCGGCACCGCGGAGGCGCAGGATCCCCTGCTCGCCGAACTCGAAGAGGCCGAGCTGCTGCACCGAGAGGTCGAGCTCGCCTCCGCCGTGCGGATCGCCGCGCAGCGCATCGCGCTGCTGCTGCACCGGCCCGACGGCGCCGAGATCCCGCCGCCGCCCGACGTCCTGCCCGCACTCGACGTGCCGCCCGCGG
>JALOQG010000480.1 GCA_025453505.1 Myxococcota bacterium
CGAGAACTCGCGCGGCTCGATCGCGCCGCCGCGCGCCGCCAGCGACGTGCGGATCTTCGTCCAGAGCGGATAGGAGTCCACGCCATCGAAGCGGATCCGCAGACCGCGGCGCCCGGCCGCCTGCCCCGTACGCGCGACGATCCCCGCCTCGACGAGCTGCGCGCGCACCCGAGCCCGGTCGACCTCGACTTCGACCACCACCACGTACTCGCGCTGGGCTCCCGGGTTCGTTTCGAGCAGCGGTTCACGCTCGCCGCGGTCCTCGAGGATCCGATAGGCCACAGCGAAGCGCTTCCACTCGGGCGCGAGCGCGGTGCGGACATCGAGCGGGCCGGCCGTCGCGCCCGCCTGGGTCGCGAGTTCCTCGCCGACCCGGCCGATGGCCTCGCGGATGCCGGCCTCGAGCGCCTGCTGGCGGGCCGTCGCGCCCCCCTTCGAACCGGCCCCGAGCGAGACCGAACCGATCGCCTCCATCCGCACCAGTTCGGCGCCCGCTCGCGGCGGCGCAAACGACGCCAGCGCCAGCGCGACGCCAACTCCGGCGCTCCAGCGTGCGAAGGCTTTCAGTGCACCCATTCGGCGACCCGCCTCCCGAAGAGATCGTTTACGGCGCGCAGCACCGCGTCGCTCGGCGCCACCGCGCAGGCGTCGGGCAACGCGATCACCGTCTCGCTCTCGCCCGGGATCCGCAAGTGGAGCAGCACCGGGCAATCGCCCGGATGCCTCTCGAGCGCTCCACGCAGCGCGAGCATCCGGTCGCGCGACGCCTCCGTTTCGATCACGTCCACGCGCAGGCGCGTCGCCAGCTTCTGCTCGGCGTCCGCCAGCGGGAGAGCGTCGCGCACCAGCAGTTTCGGCGGATCCCCCGCTTCCAGCTTGCCGGTGATCACGAGCGGAACAGGGGGCTGCCCCGGCCCCGGCTCGATCGCGGCCTTCAGCACGCCACGCAGTCGCGCGTAGGGCTCCGAGAAGATCACCAGGTCGAATGCGCCCTCCAGGTCTTCGAGCGTTCCGAACCCCATCGCGTCGCCCTTGCGCGTACGCGTCTCGCGGAGCTGCGTCAGCAGGCCGCCGGCGCGCACGTCGCGTCCCTCGCGTCCCTCGGTCGCCGTCGACCGCACGTCCGTGAAACGCGCCAGCAGCGGCGCGACCACGCCGAGCGGGTGCCCGGTCACGTAGAAGCCGAGCAGCTCCTTCTCGTACTGCAGCCGCTCGCGATCGGTCCACGGCGCGACGTCGGGCAGCTTCGGGTCCACGGCCGCCTTGGCTTCGGCGAAGCCCCCAAAGAGGCTCTCCTGCCCGATCTCCCGATCGCGCTGCGACGCCGCGCCCTGCTCGAGCGCCGCGTCGAGCGCTGCCCACACGGCCGCGCGGTTCGCATGCAGCGAGTCGAACGCGCCGCCCTTCACGAGGCTCTCGACGACGCGCCGGTTCACGCGCCGCGCGTCCACGCGTTGGCAGAAATCGAAGAGGCTGCGGAACGCGCCGCTCTCGCGACGCACGTGCAGGATCGACTCGATCGCTCCCTCGCCGACGTTCTTGATGCCCGCAAGCCCGAAGCGGATCGACTCGCCGGCCACGGCGAAGTCGCGCGCGGATTCGTTGACGTCGGGCTGCTTGATGTCGATGCCCTTCTCGCGGGCGTGGGCGATGTAGCGCGTCAGCTTGTCGTGGTTGCCGGCCTCGATCGTGAGCAACGCCGCGAGGTACTGCCGCGGATGGTTCGCCTTCAGGTAGGCGGTCTGGTAGGTGATCAGCGCGTACGCCGCCGAGTGCGACTTCGCGAAGCCGTACTCGGCGAACTCGGCCACCAGATCGAAGACGCGCTCCGCACCGCTCTTCTCGATGCCGCGCTCGGTCGCGCCCGAGACGAAGCGGTCGCGCTGCTTCGCCATCTCCTCGGCCTTCTTCTTGCCCATCGCGCGGCGCAGCAGGTCTGCCTCGCCCAGCGAGTAGCCGGCCAGGCGGTTCGCGATCTGCAGCACCTGGTCCTGGTAGACGATCACGCCGAGCGTCTCGGCCGTGAGCTCCTCGAGCTGCGGCAGGAGGTACTCGACCTTCGTGATGCCGTGCTTCCGGCTGATGAAGTCCTCGACCATTCCAGACCCGAGCGGGCCCGGCCGGTAGAGCGCGACGATCGGGATCAGCTCCTTGAAGCCGCGCGGCCGCAGCTTCACCACGAGGTCGGTCATCCCGCCCGACTCCACCTGGAACACGCCGTCCGTGTCGCCCCGGCACAGGAGGTCGTAGGTCGTCGGGTCGTCGAGGGGGATCGCGTCGATGGAGAAGCTCGCGAGCTCGGGCCGGCCGCTCGCCTGGAGCAGCTTCTCGGTGTCCGCGATCAAGGTGAGCGTCTTGAGGCCGAGGAAGTCGAACTTGACGAGGCCCACCCGCTCGATGCACCGCATGTCGTACTGGGTGACGAGGGCGTCGGGGTTCTTGGGGTCGCGGTAGAGCGGGACGCTCTCGATCAGCGGCCTGTTCGAGATCACGACGCCCGCGGCGTGCGTCGACGCGTGCCGCGTCAGCCCCTCGAGCTTGCGGGCGGTGTCGATGAGCCGCGCCACGGTCCCGTCCGCGTCCACGCGCGCCCGCAGCTCCGGCGACTGCGCGAGGGCCTCGTCGATGCTGATGCCGAGG
>JALOQG010000481.1 GCA_025453505.1 Myxococcota bacterium
AGGCGTCACTGCGAGCCGAGACCGCCGCGATCCCGGAACACGCGCGGGGCGCCGTTGGCGCGCGCCTGCTCTTCGGCCAGGTACTCGGTCTCCGGGTCGTAGAAGATGATCTGCGATCCCGCCGACTCGAAGCGGAACGGCACGTGGATCAGGCGGTCGAGTTTCTCGCGCAGCGCCGCGTGATCGTCGGGCCGCGCGAAGAGCAGCAGGAAGCCGCCGCCGCCCGCGCCGAGCAGCTTGCCGCCGAGCGCGCCGTTCGCCTGCGCCGTCGCGTAGATCTCGTCGACCTCGGCGGTGGACACCTGCGCCGAGAGACCGCGCTTGGCGTTCCACGCCTCGTGGAGCAATTCGCCGAAGCTCGCGAGATCGCCGCCGCCGTTGAGCGCGCCGATCGCCTCGTCCACGAGATCCTTCATGATGCGCAGGTGGCGCTTGCGCGACTCGAGATCGTCGGCGTAGCTGCGCGCGACGTCGGACGACGTGCGCTTCACGCCGGTGAAGAAGAGCAGCAGGTGCGACTCGAGCTCGCGCAGGCGCGTGGGCGCGATCGTCACGGGACGCACCGAGATCTCGCCGCTCGGCTGGAAGAGCACCTGGTTGAAGCCGCCGTACGCCGACGTCACCTGATCCTGCGAGCCGACCGTCTCGCGCAGCACGTCCTGTTCGAGCGTGATCGCCTCGTGCGCGAGCTGGTGTTTGCTCGGCATGCGGCCCTGCAGCGCGTAGAGCGCGTGCAGCAGGCCGACGCAGAACGACGACGACGAGCCGATGCCACTCCGCGCCGGCAGGTCGCCGTCGTGGTGGATCTCGACGCCGCGGTCGAAGCGCAGGAAGCGCAGGATCTCGCGCACCGCCGGGTGCTGGATGGCGTCGATGTCGTGGCAGTCCTCGATCTTCGAGTAGACGACGCGGATCTTGTGCTCGAAGAACGGCGGCAGGAAGCGCGCGGTCAGATAGCAGTACTTGTCGATCGAGGTCGCGAGGACGGCGCCGCCGTGCTGGCGGTACCAGGCGGGATAGTCGGTCCCGCCGCCGAAGAACGAGATCCGGTAGGGCGTTCGGCTGATGATCACTCGGGCCCCCGGTTCTCCCCCCCGAAGAAGCGCGACGCGGCAGAGTACGCCCCGGGGGTTCCGATATCAATGAATCGGCCGCGCACGCGATGGCCGTAGAGGAGTGCCGCGGCGGCCCACGCGGGTAGCGCGTCCCGTTCGAGCGAGACGGGACGCCCGGGTTCGAGCGCCTCGATGCGCCCGCGCGATAGGCAATAGATTCCCGCGTTGATCCAGCCGGGCTTGCCGTCGGCCTGCTTCTCCGTGAAATGCCGCACGCGGTCGTCGGCGTCGATCTCGACGCGGCCATAGCGCGACGCGTCCGGCACGTGGGTGGCCACCAGGGTTGCTTCCGCGCGCTTCGCTGCGTGCCACGCCCAGACGGCGGCGAGGTCGGCCTCGCAGAACGAGTCGCCGTTCATCGCGAGGAAGGCCGGCGCGTCCAGCAGCGGCACTGCGTGACGCAGCGCGCCGCCCGTACCGAGCGGCTCGGGCTCGACCGAGTAGCGCAGCCGTAGCGGACCGTGACGCGAACCGAGCGACGCCTCGACCTCGTCCGCACGGAAGCCCGCGCACACCACGACGTCGCGGAAGCCGGCCGCCGCGATCTGGTCGAGCAGATGCGCGAGGAAGGGACGGCCCTGGACCTGCGCGACGACCTTCGCGTGCGCGCCGATCACGGGCCGCAGCCGCGTCCCGAGTCCGCCCGCCAGGATCGCGACGGGGATCGCCGCGAGATCCGCGCTCACGCGTTGCGCAGCGAGCCGAGCGGGAGCATGCGATAGGCGCGCAGCAGCTCCGCGATGCCGTCGTCGAGCGAGCGGCGCGCCTCGAAGCCGGCCTCGCGCAGCCGCTGGTTCGACACGATGTAGTTGCGCTTGTCGGGATCCGCGCCGATCTCGGAAAACACCACGTGGAAGTTCGGCACGTGCTTCTTGACGAGCAGCGCGAGTTCTTCCTTCGAGACGTTCGCGGTGTCGAGACCGACGTTGTAGGCGCGGCCCGCCATCGCGGCGCCGTTCGCGAGACAGTGGACGAAGCAGTCGGCGACGTCGCGTACGTGGACGAAGTTGCGCTTGAAGTGCTTCTCGAAGATCAGCAGGTAGCCGTCGGTCACGGCGGCGTAGGTGAAGTGGTTGACGAGCAGGTCGAGCCGCATGCGCGGCGAGGCGCCGAACACCGTGGCGAGCCGCAGCGTCAGCGCGTTCTCGGAGTCGAGCACGGCGGCTTCGGCGTCCACCTTGGTGCGGCCGTAGAGCGAGATCGGCTCGAGCGGGGTCTCCTCGGTGCAGTGGAGATCGCCCGACTGCGTGCCATAACCGCTGTTGGTCGTGGGATACACGACGAGCTGCGACGTACTGCGAACGCGCAGCAGCGTCTGGATCGCCTCGAGGTTGGTCGAGCGGGCGAGCCACGGATCGCGGTCGCAGGCCGGCGCGCCGACCACGGCAGCGAGCGGAACGATCGCGTCGGCGCCGGCGACGAGGCTCCGCAGCGCCGACTGGTCGCGTGCGTCGCCCCGCACGAAGGCGAAGTCGGGATTGCCGCACAGGTGCAGGAGCGACGGCACGCCGTGATGGAGCG
>JALOQG010000482.1 GCA_025453505.1 Myxococcota bacterium
GCCAGCCGCTCGAGGTCAAGCACCAGCCGAAGCAGATCGCCTTCAACGTGATCCCGCGCATCGACGCGGTGCAGGACAACTTCTACACGAAGGAAGAGATGAAGTTCCCGTGGGAGGGCCGCAAGATCCTGCATCACCCGACGCTGCGCGCGACGGCCACCTGCGTGCGCGTCCCGGTGTTCCGCTCCCACGCGGTGTCGCTGAACCTCGAGCTCGCGCGGCCCGCGAGCCGTGAAGCCGCGCTCGACGTGCTCCGCAAGGCGCCCGGCCTGACGGTCGACGACGATCCGAAGGCGGAGCGCTATCCGACGCCTCTCGAGACCAGCGAGAAGGACGACGTCTACGTCGGCCGCGTGCGCGAGGACATCTCGGTTCCCGACGGACGGGGCCTCGCCCTCTGGGTCGTCGGCGACCAGCTCGCGAAGGGCGCGGCGCTCAACGCCGTGCAGATCGGCGAGCTGCTGATCCGAGGCAAGTGAGCGGATCCGGCGTCGCGCGACCGAGCGCCGACTAGCCGAGCACGTATTCCGAAAGCGGGTGCGACTCGATGCGGTCGATGTCGAGAAATGCCCGGACGCTCGCGACCATGCGACCTATCTTCTCGCGCAGCTTCGCGGGGTCTCCTTCGGCCTCGTACCAGCGCATCGGATCCGTGACCGCCTCGGTCGGGAAACCCTCCTCGACGAGACCGCGCCAGGGCGGCGCGTCCGGCGTGAGCGCGCGCGCGACCACGTTGCGGACGTAGAGGTAGGTGCACTGGATCTCGATCGCGAGCGGCGAGTGCGTGCCGTGCCAGATCCGGATCCATTCCTCGAACGAGAGACGTGCGGGCTTCTCGAGCAGCGCCAGCATCGTCGTGCCGCGCGTTCGTACACCCGGCGGCGACGCATCCCGCTCGGGGGCGAGCACCACCGACTCCGTCACGAGATAGCCCGCCATGCGCGCGACGTGCGGCGCGAGCACGGCCTCGATCGCCGGATGCGCGTCGACGTTCGGCAACCACAGCGAGAGCATGCCCGCGACGGGATCGGACATGTGCGTGATGCGCGCCTTCTGCAGCGCGCTGCAGAATTCGTCGGCGATCAGCAGCGAAAGTCGCGTCGCGCCGAGCGTGCGCAGCGCCGGCACGACGCTGGCGAGCAGCCGATCCCGCAACACCGCGCCGTCGATCGACTCCGGCTTCCAGAGCACGTAGCAGAGCTTCTCCATGGGCTACCCCGCGTAGCTCTCGAGGCGCTTCTTCAGATTCGCCAGCAGAGCCTCCTGCGCGCGCATCGCGCGTGGCAGGACGAAGCCGCGCAGCCAGCGCGAGCAGTGCAGCTCGACGGAGTGCCGGACCCGCGTGTAGCCGCCGTCGCTGCACAGCGAGAACGCGCCGGCGAGACGCACGCCCAGCCGTGCGTGGGTCGCGAATGCGATGCGTCCCGCCGCCGCGTCCGGCCGCAGTTCGACGCGCAGCCAGCTCAACATCGAGAGGGGACCGAGCAGGCGGACGCGCTCCATGGCCTCGAAGGCCCGAGCGCCCTCGCCCGCTGCGATCTCGCGCACCGAAGTCAACAAGGGCTGCAAGCCGAGGAAGCGGACCGGCTCCGCCAGTTCCGCGAAGACGCGCGCCAGCGGGGCCGCGATCGCGATTTCGTGCTCGAAGCCGACGCCTCTCACCCGATGCCGACCTGGCGTGCGACCTCGATGTAGCGGTCGAGGATCGGCAGCACCTTCTCGCGCGGCTCCGAAGGAACACCGAACACGGCGCGCGCGACGCCGCCGTCGCGCAGCCGTTCGAGCAGCGTGCGATCGGGGGCGCAGTAGTAGATGGAGACCTCGATCGCAGCGGGATCGCGACCGGCGGCCCGCGCCATCTCGTGCACAGCGGGCAGCTTGCGCAGCGCACCTTCGGCGTCGCCGACCGGGATCCAGCCGTCGCCGTATGCTACGGCGCGCTTCGCGGCCTGGGGAAACGCGCCGCCGACGTGGATCGGCGGGTGCGGCTTCTGCACCGGCTTCGGCCACGCGAAGATCGGATCGAAGTCGACGAAGCGGCCGTGGTACTCGGCCTGCTTCTGCGACCAGATCGCCTGCATCGCCTCGATTCGCTCGCGCAGCAGCGTGCCGCGCATCTCCGGCTGCTTCGTGCCGTGGTTGGCCATCTCCTCGATGTTCCAGCCGGCGCCGATCCCGAACAGGAAGCGGCCCTTCGAGAGCTGGTCGACGGACGCGACTTCCTTGGCGGTGTGGATCGGATCGCGCTGGATCACGAGACAGATGCCGGTCGCGAGCTTGATCGTGCGCGTGACGCTGGCGGCCCCCGCGAGCGCGACGAACGGATCGAGCGTGTCGTAGTACATCTTCGGCAGATCGCCGCCGCCGGGGAACGGTGTCTTGCGGCTGGCGGGAATGTGGGAGTGCTCGGCGACCCAGATCGACTCGAAGCCCCGCTCCTCGGCCGCGACGGCCAGATCCGGGAACGGCATCGAGTAGTCGGTCGGGAACGTGCAGAGCCCGAAGTGCATGTGGACCTCCCAGGCGCCAGCAAGACATAGCATCGCCCGGGTGGCTAGCATGCGCGGCCGCGGAGGATGCATGGATCGACTCGAGGAGCTGTTCCGCCGCAATCGCGCCTGGGCGGATTCGATGA
>JALOQG010000483.1 GCA_025453505.1 Myxococcota bacterium
GATCCGATCCGGCGCCGTGCACCCGGGCCCCCATCGCGCACAGCACCTGTGCCAGCTCGGCGACCTCGGGCTCGCGCGCGGCGTTCTCGATCACGGTGCGGCCTTTCGCGAGCACCGCGGCCATCATCACGTTCTGCGTGCCGTTGACGGTCGAGACGTCGAATGCGACGCGCGCTCCGACGAGCTTCGCCGCCGACGCCTCGACGTAGCCGTGGTCGAGGCGGATCTTCGCGCCGAGCGCTTCGAGGCCCTTCAGGTGCTGGTCGACCGGGCGCACGCCGATCGCGCAGCCGCCCGGCTCCGAAACGCGGCCGGTGCCGAGCCGCGCGACGAGCGGACCGAGCACGAGGAACGAGGCGCGCATCTGGCGCACGAGGTCGTAGGGCGCCTCGGGATGCGACACGCAGCCGCCGCTGATGCGCAGGACGTGGTCGTCGTCCGCGTCCCAGGCGCAGCGCACGCCGAGCGCTTCGAGGATCTTCATCATCGTCGAGACGTCGCGCACGCGCGGCACGTTGCGCAGCACGGTCTCGGAATCGGTGAGCAGCGCGGCCGCCATCAGCGCGAGCGTCGCGTTCTTCGAGCCCGATGCCTGCACTTCTCCGGTCAGCCGGCGGCCGCCGCGGACGACGATGCGGTCCATGCGTTCCCTCTACGCGCCGCGTCGCGCGGCGACGACGCGTGCGCGTCCCGCTGCGTCGCGGTGGATGGTGACCCGCTCGAGCCCCGCGTCGGCGAACCACTGCGACATCGCGGGCGCCTGGGCCGGATCGAGCTCGACGAATACGGCGCCGCCCGGCGCGACGACCTCGAAGACCTGCGCCGCGAAGGCGCGCAACACGTCGGTGCCGTCCGGTCCGGCGAAGAGCGCCGACGCGGGCTCGTGTCGCAACTCGGGCGGCAACGACGCGGCGTCGCGCTTCGCGACGTAGGGCGGATTCGAGACGACGAGATCGAAGCGCTCGCCGGCGACCGGCTCGAAGAGCGAGCCTTCGAGGAAACGCACGCGATCCGCGAGGCCGAGCCGCTCGGCGTTGTCCGCCGCCACGGCGAGCGCCGCGAGCGATGTGTCCGTCGCGGTGACGCGCGCCTTGGTCCGCTCGTGCGCGAGCGCCAGCGCGATCGCACCGGAGCCGGTGCCGACGTCGAGCACCGTACACTCGGCCTCGCGCTCGGGAAACGCGTCGAGCGCCGCGGCGACCAGCGTCTCGGTGTCGGGGCGCGGCACCAGCACGTCGCCGGTGACGCGCAGCGACAGCGACCAGAACTCGCGCGTGCCGACGAGCAGCGCGACCGGCACGCGTGCCTGCGCGCGTTCGCGCACCAGCGCGCGGAAACGGGCGCGTTCGGCTTCGTCCACCGGCTTGTCGTAGTCCACGTAGAGCCGCAGCCGGTCGCAGCCGAGCGCGAACGCGAGCAGGCACTCGGCGTCGAGGCGCGGCGTGTCGATGCCGCGCTCGGCGAAGTGCTGCGTCGTCCAGCGCAGCAGGTCGAGCACGGTCCACGTCTTCGGCGCCGCGGCGGCCATCAATCGTCGTCCTCGGCGGAGCGAGGCCCGTTGCCTTCCGCGAGCGCGACGTGCACGGCGTCGAGCAGCTCATCGAGATCGCCGTCGAGGATCGCCGGGAGCTTGTGCAGCGTGACGCCGGCGCGGTGATCGGTGACGCGCGATTGCGCGAAGTTGTAGGTGCGGATGCGTTCGCTGCGGTCGCCGGTGCCGACCTGCGAGCGACGATCGGCCGCGCGTTCGGCGGCGGCGCGCGCCTGCTCCTGCTCGAGCAGCCGCGAGCGCAGGATCTTCATCGCCTTGGCCTTGTTCTTGAGCTGCGACTTCTCGTCCTGGCATTGCACGACGAGTCCGCTCGGGATGTGCGTGATGCGCACCGCGGAATCGGTCGTGTTGACGCTCTGGCCGCCGGGTCCGCCCGCGCGCATGACGTCGATGCGCAGATCCTTCGGGTCGATCTGCACGTCCACTTCTTCCGCTTCGGGCAGCACGGCGACGGTCACGGTGGAAGTATGGATGCGCCCCTGCGCTTCCGTCACCGGGACCCGCTGGACGCGGTGGACGCCGCGCTCGTGCTTGAGGCGGCTGAAGATGCGGTCGCCCGAAATCGAGGCGACGACTTCGCGCAGGCCGCCGGCGCCGCCCTCGGAGGTCGAGAGCAGCTCGACCTTCCAGCGGTGCGCCTCGGCGTAGCGGGTGTACATGCGGAACAGGTCGCCCGCGAAGAGCGACGCCTCGTCGCCGCCGGTGCCGGCACGGATCTCGAGAATCGCGTTGCGGTCGTCGTTGGGGTCGCGCGGGACGAGCAGCACCTTGAGTTCGCGCTCGACCTGGGCGACTTCCGGCTCGAGCCGCGCGACCTCTTCGCGCGCCTCCTTGCGCAGATCCTCGTCCGCCTCCTCGAGCAGTGCGCGGGCGCCTTCGAGGTCGGCGAGCAGCTTGCGGTAGCGGCCGCCGGCCTCGACCAGCGGGCGGAGGCGGCCGTGCTCCTTGGCCGCCTCGGCGAACTCACCCGGGCGACTCGCGATGTCCGGGTCCGCGAGGCGCTCCTCGAGGGCGCGGGCGCGGCCCTCGGACTCCTCGATGCGGCGCATCAGATCGGACATCGGAACCTCGCGGCGGGG
>JALOQG010000484.1 GCA_025453505.1 Myxococcota bacterium
GCGTGTCTCGACTCGTGCTCCGAGGGTCTCGCGATCGACGACGTGCTCCGGTACCGCATGTACTTCGAGGACTACGGCTGGGAGAAGCGCGGCATCCAGCACTACGCACGGCTCGGCAAGAACGCCTCCGCGTGTCTCGGCTGCGCGGCGCCGTGCGCTGGAAGCTGTCCGGCCGGCATTCCGATCCAGCAGCGCATGCTCGAATCGCACCAGCTGCTGACGCTCGGCTGATTGCGGTGAGCGAGTCACGCCCGCCCGTCGTCTACGGCGCCACCGGGTTCACCGGACGGCTCGTCGCGGACGAGATGCGCCGCCGCGGGCTCGAGCCGATCCTGGCGGGCCGCAACCGCGCCGCGCTCGAGCGCATGGCGGAGGCGATCGGCGCGCCCGAGGTGCGCGTCGCCGACGCATCACGCCCCGCCTCGCTCGAGAAGGTCTTCGAGGGAGCGGGCGTCGTCGTGAGCTGCGCGGGGCCGTTCGCGCGCCTCGGCGAACCGGTGTTGCGCGCCGCGATCGACGCCGGTGCGCACTACCTCGACACGACCGGTGAGCAACTCTGGATGGCGCGCATGATGGATCTGCTCTCGGCCGACGCCGAGCGCCGTGGCGTCACCGCGATCCTGGCGCACGCGTTCGAGTACGCCATCGGCGACTGCGTGACGCGCATCGCCGTCGAGGAGACGCCCGGTGCGGAGACGGTCGAGGTGGTGAACCGCGTCGAGGGCTTCGGAACGACGCGCGGCACGAAGAAATCCGCGCTCGACGTCCTGACGCAGCCCGCGCTCGCGTTCGTGAACGGCCGCCGCCGCGAGGAGCCGCAACTCGCCCACCGCGCGCGCGTGCGCTTCCCCGACGAGGACGAAGATCGCCTCGCGCTCTCGTTCGGCGGCGGCGAAGTGCTCTCGGCGCCCACCTGGGCGGACTCGGTACGCACCGTACGCACGCATCTCGCCGTGCCGGGTCTCGTCGCGGCCCTCGCGCCCTTCGTCGCGCGCGGCGCCGGAGCGCTCCTGACGGAACGCGGCAAACGCTTCCTCGAGGCGCGCATCGACGCAGGCTCCGAAGGACCCGGCGACGAGCGTCGCGATTCGCCCTGGTGGGTGCTCGCTCGCGTGCGCGCGCGCGGGGGTCGCGGCACACGCGTCACCGCGAGCGGCTACGACGCCTACGGGACCACGGCGGTGGTCTGCGCGATCGGCGCCGCGTGGCTGCTCGCCGGTCGCGCGACGCGCGCGGGCGTCGTCACCACCGCGCAGGCCTTCGACCCGCGCGCGTTCCTCGACTCGCTCGCACCTGCCGGCGTGTCCTGGCGCATCGACCCGGTCCGCTGAGCGTCACGATCGCCTCTCGCAGCGCCGGCGGACGCGTACACTCGGCTCCGGGGGGAACGATGCGCCGACGCATCCGGTTTGGAATCGCGTGCGCCTGCGCGATCGCGGGAGCGATCGGCGTGGCAGGCGCGGCGCGCGCCGACGAACGCGACGATCGGGCCGCGGTGTGGAGCGTCCCGGCCGAGGGCGTGTGCCGCCCCGAAGGCGGTCTGCTCGGCGCGCCGGGCGCCGAGGAGAACTCGACGACGCTGCCGCTCGCGCCGGGCTCGACGGTCGCGTGGAAGCAGATCGGCGCGCTGCGCCGCTTCCTCCCGCAGGAGGTCTGGGAGCAGCGCGAGCGCTTCTTCCACGCGGGCATGAAGCTCGTCGTCGGTCCGTGCTTCCGCGACTATGCGCCGCCGGGCTTCTTCGACGCCGCGACGGAGGCGTCGCGCGATCGGGTGACGCTGAACGACGACGGCGGCGTCGACGTGGACGGCGCCTTCGCCGGTCTCCCGTTCGCGCCCGACACGATCGACGCGGCCGATCCGAGCGCGGGCGCGCGCTGGGCCTGGAACGTCCAGGAGCGCCATCAGGGCGCCGGCTTCCGCGGGCGCTACCGCATCACCGACCTTCACGGGCACGGCGGGCGCGCGGACCCTTTCGAGGGCGAGGTCTTCAAGCTGCTCCTGATGCAGCGCACGGACCGGCCCGGGCAGCGCTTCCAGGTTCCGTTCGCGAACGGCATGCACTGGGTGGCGGGCGGCGCGTTCGACGCGCCCGCGCAGGCGAAGGGCTTCGCCTGGCGCCAGTACCGCAGCCTGCAGAACCGGCGCGACGCCGCGCTGCGCGACGATCTCCACGGCTACCGCCCGGAATGGCGCCGTGTGCGACGCCTGCCGGCGACGGACACCGAAGGTCTCTACGCACCGACGTTTCGCGTCGAACTGGTCGCGCTCGGGCAGAACGCGGTGCCGCGCGAGGACGGCGTGGACGCGGAGATCGACGTCGCGCGCAGCGGGTTCGAGGGGCTCGAGGGGCGCCCCATCCTGTGGAGCTTTCGTTACGTCGGGCAGCAGGACCTGCTGGCGCCGATCGATCTCGTCCATCCGGTCTGGCCCGAGGACGCCGATCGCGACTTCGGTCCGTTCGGGCTCTCGTTCGCGAACGACCGTTGGGAGTTGCGCCGCGCGCTGGTGCTCGAGGCGATCCGGCGCGCGGGGCCCGATCCGCGCGGCGTCGTTCGCGAGCGGCGCTACGTCGATCTCCAGACGCTCGCACCGCTCTACACGATCGCGTTCGGCGTCGAGGACGTGGCG
>JALOQG010000485.1 GCA_025453505.1 Myxococcota bacterium
GATCGCGCTGCGCCTCGAGATCGCGGAGCTGCAGCGCCGGATACGGGCGATGGCTGTCGAGAAAGTGCACGAAGAGGAAATAGGGCTGGTCGGGCGGGAGGGTCGCGAGCCACGCGAGCGCCTTCGCGCTGACGTCGACGCCGGGCAGCTTCGCCTCTTCGTTGCTCGCTCCCCAGCGCGCGAACGAAGCGTCGTAGAGCTCGAAGCCCTGGTCGAATCCGAAGCGCGGCTCCATCCACGGATTCGAGACGAACGCCGCCGTCCGGTAGCCGGCGTCGCGCAGCAATTCCGCGAGCGTCTCGACCTCCGGAGCCAGCGCGCGCGGCGCCTTGCGCTCCTCGCCGCGCTCCATCCCGACGCCGTGCTGCGACGGCAGCAGCCCGCTGAAGAGACTCGCCATCGACGGCCGCGTCCAAGGCGCCGGCGCATAGGCGCGATCGAAACGCAGGTGCTCCGCGGCGAACGCGTCGAAGGCCGGCGTCTTCGCCTGGCCACCGTAGGCGCCCAGGCGATCGCGGCGCATCGTGTCGTTGACGACGAGCACGATCGACGCGCGCCGCTCGCGCGCCGCGCCGCGCAGCTCGCGACAGGGACCGACGCCTTCGACGTTCTCGTGACTGGAGCACCCGAGCGCGACCGCAGCGAATGGAGCGGAGCGCAGGGCGTCGGGTTGCTAGCGTGCGCCATCGTGCAGCGTCTCCGCCGCCACGCCCCGCTCGCCGTCGTGCTGCTGCTCGCGCTGTACCCGATCTTCGGCGACCTCGGCGGGCCGTACCTGTGGGAGGACGAAGCGGACACGGCGGTCTTCGCGCAGCGCATCGTCGCCACCGGTTTTCCCGTGGCGTGGGACGGACGCAACTTCCTCGACAGCGACTACGGCTTCCGCATCGCGCCGCGCGCGCTCGGCCAGGACTTCCTGATGGTCGGCACGCCGTGGCTGCCGTTCTACGCGACCGCGGCATCGTTCGCGCTCTTCGGCGAGTCGAACGCCGCCGCGCGGTTGCCGTTCGCGCTCGCGTCGCTCGCGACGATCGCGCTGCTCCATGCGTTCGTGCTGCGCACCACGCAGTGCCGGCGGGCGGCGTTCGCGGCCGCGCTGCTGCTCGTCGCGTCCACGCAGTTCCTGCTCTACGCGCGCGAGGCGCGCAGCTACGGCTTCAACATGCTGTTCACGATGCTGCTGCTCCATGGCTTCGTGCGCCTCGAAAGCCGGCGCCGGGACGCGTGGCTGGTCGTCGCGGCGGTGCTGCTCTTCCACACCCAGATCATTCCCGCCGCGATCGCGCTCGGGGCGACCGGCGCCCTCGCGCTCTTCCACCCCCGCTTCCGTCCGCTGCTGCGGCCCCTGCTCTCGCGCGCGCCGCTGGTGATCGCGCTGACGGCGCCGTGGCTCGTGCTCGGCTGGACGGCGACGCAGACCAACTGGCGGCCGCTCGAAGCCGGACTCGCGTGGCCTTCGCGCGTGGCGCAACTCGGCGCGGAGTCGATGGTCGCGATTCCGTGGCTCGGCTGGGCGATCGGAGTCCCGCTGCTGTGGCGCCGCTTCCGCGCGGGCGATCGGGATCTGCTGTGGATCGCGTTCGCCTACGTCGCGACGCTCTTCGTCCTGCTGCCGCTCGCGCTCGACCGCACGCTGCTGCTCGTGCTCGGGCTCCGCTACGTCTGCGGCATCCTGCCCATCGCAGCGGCGGTGACGGGGGTGCTGATCGCGCGCGCGAGCGACGCACGCCCGCGCGTCTACGCCGCGCTGCTCGTGCTCTTCGCGGCGACCCACCTCGCCGGCAACTCGATCCCGTGGCTCGCGCTCGGCGAGGGACGCAGCTTCGGCGACAAGTTCGTCTTCGTGAATGCGCCCCGCGAGTTCGCGGACAAGCTCTGGAACACGACGTGGTGGTATCACGTGGGTGGAATCGGCGTGCCCAACCCGGGAACGCTGCCGCCACTGGTGGATTTCCTGAACGCCGCCGTCGGACCGGAGGAAGTGCTGGTCACGAACTTCGCGTGGGACAACCTCGTCTTCTACACGAACCGGCGTCAAGGATTCCGCATCCGTCCGGATGCGAAGGCGATCGTCGAGGCGGCGCGCGCCGCGGGCTTCCCGGAGTACGTGTTCGGCCTCGAGGGCGCGGACTGGTTGATCTGGCGACATTCGGCGGATCCCCTTCCCCAGCTCCCCTTCGACGCGGTGCGCGCGCACTACGAAGCGCAGGGACGGCGCCTCGAGCCCGCCGCGTCGTTCCGCGAGGTGCGCTGGGAGAACCGGCCGGAGATCCACTGGCATCGCTTCGCCGAAGTCGGTCATCCGTTCGCGCCGGCGCGCTTCGGCGCCGCGGGTCCGCTGTATCCGGATGCGGTCGCGTACCGGATCCTCCCGGCCCGTGAGCCGCGACGGGAGTCCGAGTGAAGACCGCGGCGTCCCCTGCCATCCCCTACGCGGGAACGCTGATCGCGCTCGAGCGCGGCGTGTTCGACACGATCCGCCGCGTCGTCGCGACGCTGCACGGCGTCGCGCACCGCGACGTCTTCCAGGCACACGTCGATGCGGATGCCTGCGCCGTCGCGCGCCACCGGCCGCCGAACTTCGCCGTGTTCATGGGCTACGACTTCCACCTGACGCCGGCGGGTCCGCGCCTGATCGAGGTCAACACCAACGCCGGCGGAGCGCTGCTCAACGGCCTGCACACGGCGAGCCTCTGCGATCCCGTGAAGCTCGCCTGCATGTGCTCGGACCTGATGCCGGTCGAGACGATGCAGGCGCGGCTCGTCGCGACCTTCGTCGCCGAGCACGAACTCGCGCGGCCCGGCGTCCCGCTCCGCCACGTGGCGATCGCCGACGATCGGCCGGGCGAGCAGTTCCTGCGCGCCGAGTTCGATCTCTTCGTGCGCCTCTTCGCGGACGCCGGCATCGAGGCGCGCGTGTGCGACGTGCGCGAGCTCGTGCGCGCCGCCGGTGCACTGACGCTCGGCAAGCAGGCGGTCGATCTCGTCTACTTGCGCGACACGGATTGGAGGCTCGCCACCTCGCGGAGTCATTCGCTGCGCGAGGCGTATCTCGCGGGCGAAGTCGTCGTGACGCCGTCGCCGCGCGAGCACCACCTGCTCGCCGACAAGCGGCGTCTGGCGCTCTTCTCGTCATCGGTCGCGCTGGCGGAACTCGGCGTTTCGCCGGAGG
>JALOQG010000486.1 GCA_025453505.1 Myxococcota bacterium
AGGATCTCGGAGAGCCGCACGATCTGCCGCTTGGGGTTCGGGATCTCGAGCCCCATGCACGACTTGCCCGGAATCGTCTCGACGACGCGGATCGACACGACCGAGAGCGCGCGCGCGAGATCCTTGACCAGGTTGACGATCTGGCTGCCCTTGACGCCCACCGCGGGCTCGATCTCGTAGCGCGTGATGACCGGGCCGGGATACGCCGCGATCACCTGCACCTCGACGCCGAAGTCCTTGAGCTTGCGCTCGATAAGGCGCGAGGTGTACTCGAGCGTCTCGGGGCTCAGCGTCTCACGGTCCGCGGGCGCCTCGTCGAGCAGCGCGAGCGGCGGCAGCGGTGTGTCGGGGAGATCTTGGAAGAGCGGGACCTGCTTCTCCTTGATCACGCGCTCCGACTTCGGGATCTCGACCACGGGCGCCTCGATCTTGATCGGCTCGTGCTCCTCGATCCGCTTGCGCTCGACCTCGACGACCGCTTCGCGCTCCACCGCCGCGACCTCGCCCACCTTGCGGTCGATGTGCTCCTCGCGCGCGCTGCGCAGCCTTGCCCACCCCCACTCCAGCCCGGCGCCGATGCGCTCGATCACCGTGATCCACGAGAGCCCGGTGAAGAGGCTGAATCCCACGCCCATCAGCGTGAGCAGGGCGAGCGTTGCGCCGGTGAATCCGAGCGTGCGGGAGGCCCACGCGCTGGCCACGTGGCCGAGCATCCCGCCGGGCTCGTAGGGCAGGCTCGCCCTGATGCCGTAGAAGCGCAGCGCCTCGATCGCGCTCGAGGCGACGATCAGCGTCACGAAGCCCGCGAGCGCCACGGCGAGCGAGCGTCGGTCGCTGATCGAACTGCCGTCCAGACGGCGGTAGCCCCAGACGACGATGTAGATGAAGAGCAGCACCCACCACCACGCGGACACGCCGAACAGGTAGAGCAGCAGGTCGGCAACCCAGGCGCCCGCACGGCCGCCCGCGTTGTGGACGCGGTCCACGACCGCGTTGTGGGACCAGCCGGGGTCGGCGCGATTGAACGTCCCGAGCGCGAGCGCGAGGTAGAGCGCCACCGCGACGAGCACGAACCAGCGCGACTCGCGCAGGAGGCCGGCGATCTTCGCGGGCAGCGGGGCGGTGTGCGACTTCAAGGGACGGCGGGGAGCGGGCCGCGGGCGAGGGGTCGCCCGTCCAAGCGCGGGATTCTAAGGCCCGCGAGCCGGCGGAGCGAGGTGCGCGATGCTGCGGATCCGCCGCGTCGCGCCGCCACCGAGGTGGCGCGCGCCGGAACGCGGCGGAGGTTGCCGCGGTGCTGCGAGCTCAGTGGGCCATCAGGATGTTGTCGCGCAGGAAGATGGCGCCGGCCTTGACCTCGATGTAGCCGCCGGTCTGCAGGTCCTTCATCACCCGGCTCACCATCTCGCGCGACGCGCCGATCATCTTCGCGATGTCCTGCTTCGGCAGCTTCTTGGTCACGACCTTCTGGCCGTCGATCGTCTCCGACATCTCGAGCAGGAGACGCGCGACCCGGCCGTAGACGTCCATCAGCGCGAGGCTGCCGATCTTCTTGTCGGCGTCGCGGAGCCGCTTCACGAGCCCTCGCATCACGCCCATGCAGATGTCGAAGTTCTCGGCCAGGCACTTCTTGAAGTCGGCCTTGGACATGACGAGCAGCTCGCACGGCTCGATGGCGATGACGGTGGCCGAGCGCGGCGCGTCGTCGACCAGGCCCATCTCGCCGAAGAACTCGCCCTGCCCGAGGATCGCGAGGATGACCTCGCGGCCCTCGTCGTCGCTCATCATGACCTTGAGCCGGCCCGAGATGACGATGTAGAGGGCGTCGGTCGGGTCGCCCGCGTTGATGATCGTGGTGCTGCGCGGGAAGGTCTTGCGCGTCACCACCTTGGTGAGGAGCGCGAGCTGGCCCTCCGGCAGCTGCGAGAACAGCGGGACGTTGCGCAACAGCAGGGTCGAGACTACCGCGGGACCGGCCATGATTCCTCCGAGTACTCAGTGCTTCTTCGTCGTTGAAGATGTTAACAGACGCATACCGATGTCATGCCGACAACGGGACTTCCTGCACTCTTTGTCGGCCGCACGACGCGATGATGCACCGGTGACGTCGCGACGCGCGTGACCTTTTCGACACTGTCGGAGAATCGGCTCGCACAGCGGATCTCGCGCGCGGGCATTCCGTCGTCATGCGCCGCGGCGGAGCGGGTGCGCCCGATCGTGAAATCCGCCCTTGCGGGCGGGCACGCGACGGCGCTCCCGGGCCGCGCGTGCGTGCCCTTGCCCCAAGGAGCGGAGACGTGTCGCACCGCGCGGGCCTCTCTAGTAGACGAGCGCGAGGCTCAGGTGGCCGCGCGTGTCGCCACGCTCGCGCACACCGCCGCCGGCGAGCACGTAGCCCACGTCGAGGCGCAGGCTGAAGGAGCGCGCGTAGGCGAGCCGCAGCCCGAGCCCGGCGCTCGCGATGTCCTCGCGTGCGGCCTGCGCGGGCACGGGGTCGATCCTCACGGTGCCTGCGTCGAGGAACACGAGGCCGCGCAGCCGCAGCGCGTCCATGGGCGCGAACGCGCGGCCTACATCGGGCGAGTAGAGCTCCACGGTGCCTCGTGCGCCGCGGTCGCCGACG
>JALOQG010000487.1 GCA_025453505.1 Myxococcota bacterium
ACCTTTCGCGCGCAGCGTCACCGGCTGCCGCTTCGCGCGCGGATCGGCGACCACGTCCGCGACGAAGAGCTCGCCGTCCGCGAACGCCAGCGACGCGCGCTCGATCGCGATCTTCCCGTCCTTGCGCAGCGCGAACGCGACGAGTCCGTTCGTCAGCGGCACGCCGACGTCGAGCACGGCGAACGAGACGAGTTGACGCTTCGGCGTGTGCAGCGGCGGACCGCGCACCTCGATCGCGCCATGCAGGCCCGTGAGCTTCGCCGCTTCGAGCGTCACCGCGACGTCGCGCAGCGCGAGCGCCGCCTCGAATCCGTCCGCGCCCTTCCACTGCCCGCGCGCCGCGAGCTTGCCCGTCAGCGGCCCGCCGCCGGTCGGCTCGAGCGACGCGTCGAAGCGCGGCGCGCCCAGCGCTCCCGTGATCGCAAGGCGTCCCTTGGCGCGCAGTCCCGCGCCCGAGACGTCGAGGGTGAAGCGGCCGTCCACGCCGCCTTCGACCTCGCGCAACTGGCCCCCGAGCGTTCCGCTCGCGACTCCCTGCGGTGTCTCGATGCGCAGCGTCGCGTCCTCGATCGCGATCTCGCGCGCCGGCAGCAGCAGCGGCGCCGCACTCGCATCGCCCTCGCGCTGCCAGAGCGGATCGAGCGCGCCGGCCGTGACCGCGTCGTCGCGAAGCGCCGCCTGCAGGCGTACGCCGGAGAGGCGTACCGCGTCGAAGCGCCGCTCTTCGATCGCGCGCCGCGACCAGTCCGCCTCGATCTTCGCGACGGCGAGATCCGGCGCGTCCGCCGCGCACGAGCGCGAGCAGGATCCAGCGGACGGCGCGCATCCGAGCAGCCTAGCGGTGCAGCTCTGCGACCACGTCCGCCCAGAGATCCGGATCGGGCGCGTAGGGCGAGACGAGGCTGACGCGATCCGCCACGCCCGCACAGCGCGCGCGCAGCTTCGCGGCCAGCTCGCCGCGGCGTCCGACGACCGCGATCTCGCCGAGCAGCGCGTCGTCGATGCGGCCCGCCATCTCGGCCCACGCTCCGCGCTTCGAGAGCGCGTTCAGCTCCTCCTGCAACGCGCCGCGGCCGAGCGACTCGAGCACGGGCCGGTACGCGGGCGTCGAGGCATAGAAGGAGATCTGCGACTTCGCGCCTGCGATCGCGCGTTCGAGCGTCGCGTCGTCGTCGCCGGCCGCGACGATCACCTGGCACGACACCTCGAAGCGATCGCGCGTGCGACCGCCGCGCGCGAAGCCGCGTTCGAGCGCCGGCAACGTCGTCGTCGCGAGGAAGTCGCGCGTGTGGAACGGATGCACGAAGTAGCCGTCGGCCACTTCGCCCGCGACCTCGGTCATCTTCGGCCCGACGCCCGCGACGAAGATGCGCGGCAGACCGTGCGGGTGCGGGCCCGGATCGAAGAACGGCGTCATCAGCGTGTGCGTGAAGAAATCGCCGCGGAAGTCGAGCGTCACGCCGTCGTGCCAGCAGGCCCAGATCGCGCGGATCGCCTGCACCAGCTCGCGCATGCGCGCGGCCGGTCGCGACCACTCCATCCCGAAGCGCCGCTCGATGTGCGCGCGGATCTGCGAGCCGAGCCCGAGCACGAAGCGCCCGCGCGCGTGCAGGTTCAGGTCGTAGCCGAGCTGCGCGAGCAGCATCGGATTGCGCGCGAACGCCACGGCGATCGCCGTCATCAGCTCGATGCGCTGCGTGTGCTCGGCCGCGACGCAGAGCGGCAGGAACGGATCGTGGCGCCCCTCGAAGGTGAAGGCGCCGTCGTAACCGGCGGCTTCGAGACGCTGCGCGAGCGCGCCGGCGTCGCGCGGATCGTCCACCAGGATCGCGGCGTCGACCTTCATGGGGTCCCACTCTACCGCTAAGATCGGCCGCCATGCCGCAGCTCCCCTACGCCCTCTACGACGCCGACGAGCACTACTACGAGCCCGACGACTGCTTCACGCGCCACATCGAGTCGCGCTTCGCGAAGCGCAGCGTGTGGATCGATCGCAGCCAGGGCCCCGGGCCCGGCCGCATGTACGTCGGCGACGAGCGTTGCCACTTCTTCAGCGTCGGTGCGGGCGACAGCGTCGGCGCGCCGGGCGTGATGAAGGCGTTCTTGCGCGGCGAGTCCGAAGAGGGCGGCAGCCCGAGCCTGCAGCCGATCGACGGCCTCTCGGTGCCGGAGTTCGTCGACCGCAGCGCGCGGCTCGCGAAGATGGACCAACAGAACGTCGAGGCGTGCCTGATGCTGCCGACGACCGGCGTCGGCATCGAGCCGCAACTGCGCGCGCCGCGGCATCGCGAGGCGCTGTATCCGAGCCTGCGCGCCTTCAATCGCTGGCTCGAAGAAGACTGGGGCTACGGAAAGGACGGCCGCATCTACGGCGCGCCGCTCTGCTCGCTCGTCGATCTCGGCGAGGCGATCGCGGAGCTCGGTCGCCTGCTCGCCGCCGGTGCGCGCTTCGTGATCCTGAGCGCCGGCCCGGTCGACGGCCGCTCCCCCGCCGACCCGCACTTCGATCCGTTCTGGGCGCGCTGCGAGGAATCCGGCATCAACGTCGTCTACCACATCGGCCGCACGCCGTTCAGCGAGATCTACAACGTGCCGTGGGGGCTGCGGCCGCATCCGCCGTCGCACCGCCATTCGCTGATGGAGTACGCGCTCTCGTTCACCGAGCGGCCGATCGTGGACACGCTGACGGCGCTCGTCGCCGACAATCTCTTCGGCCGCTTCCCGCGTCTCAAGATCCTGACGGTCGAGTACGGCTCCTCGTGGGTCGCGGGCATCGTGCGCAAGCTCGATCACATCTCGCGCCTCTACTCGAAGGACATGTGGCGTTTCGGCGCGCCGCCGCTGAAGCCGAGCGACACGTTCCGCAACAACGTCTGGGTTTCGCCGTTCTTCGAGGACGACGTCGTCGCACTCGCGAAGCTGCTCGGCGACACGCACGTGATCGCCGGCTCCGACTATCCGCATCCCGAAGGTCTGCTGTGGCCGGCGGAGTTCGCCGACGAAGTCGAGTCGATGTCGCAGGACGCGCAGCGCCGCATCCTGCGCGACAACCTCGCCGGGCTGGTCGCCTGATGGCGCCGCTCGCGGATCGCACGCCGGTGCTGGTGGGCATCGGCGCGATCTCGCGCCGCTGCGAAGATCCCGCGACGGCGCCGGAGCCGCTCGCGCTGATGATCGAAGCGCTCGAGCAGGCGGCGGACGACGCGGGTTCGCGC
>JALOQG010000488.1 GCA_025453505.1 Myxococcota bacterium
CTTCACGGTCTCCTCGTTCGAGACGCTCTGATGAGCGCAGCGCAAGCCGACTGGGAGCCGGCCTTCGGCCTGACGGGCGTGCGACGGGTGCTCGCGATCGCCACCGCCGCGTTCCTCCTGACCGGCGTCTTCATCGTGATCGGATTTCCCTACGACCGCCTCACGCCGCGCATCACGCAGGCGGTCGAGGCGACGACCGGCACGCGCGTCTCGATCGGCCGCCTCGGTCTCGGCCTCGCGTGGCTCGGTCCGCAGCTGCGCGCGTGGGACGTGGCCGTGACGACGCCGGCGGGGCGCCGCATTCCGATCGAGCGCCTGCGCGTCCACCCGGCCTGGTCGCTTTCGTGGCTGCGCGGCATGCCGTCGCTGGTCGTCGCGGTGCGCTCGCCGCTCGGCGAGATCGACGGCACCGTGCGCATCGGCCCGCAGCCGGCCTTCGACGGCACACTGAAGAGTTTCGACCTCGCCCAGCTCCCGCTCGACCTCGTCGCGCCGGGCGCCAGCCTCGACGGACGCGGCGACGCCACGATCGACCTCGCGATGGGCGAAGCCGGCGCGGAGGGCACGGCGCGCTTCGACGTGACGCAGGGCTCCTTCGGCCTTCCGATGCTTCCGATCGGCGTGCCCTTCGACGGCGTGCACGGCGACGTCGTCCTCGGCGGCGAGACGCTCGCGAAGATCGACGCGTTCGAGCTGACGGGCCCGCTGATCCAGGTCTCCGCGACGGGCACGCTCGGACAGGCGCCCGCGGCGACGCTGGCCCCGCTCGCGCTCGAAGCGCAGATCGAGGTGCGCGACGCGACCGCGCGCTCGATGCTGCAAGGCCAGGGCGTGCGGCTCGGCGCGGACGGCAAGGCGTCGCTCTCGGTCGGCGGAACGCTCGGCGATCCGCAGGTGCAGACGGGGACGGGACGCGCCCCCGCGCCGCGTCCGGTGCCCCGACAACCGTGAGCGCCGACGGGCTGCAGAAGATCTTCAAGACGCTCGCGGACCCGACGCGGATGCGGATCCTCGCGCTGCTCGAGCGCGAGGAGCTCGCGGTCCAGGAATTGATGGACGTGCTGGGCATGGCGCAGAGCCGCGTGTCGCGGCACCTCGGCATCCTGCGCGAGACCGGACTGCTGCGCGATCGCCGCGAAGGCACCTACGTCTTCTATCGCTTTGCCCCGCCGCCGCCCGGTCCGTGGCGCGAGGCGTGGGATCTGGCGCGACGCGCACTCGAGGGCGATCCCGCCGCCGAGCGCGACGCGGCCGCGCTGGTGCGCGTCGTCGAGGCGCGCGCGTCGCGCATCCGCTCGTTCTTCGACAGCGTCGGACCCGAGTGGGACGCGCTGCGTCGCGTCTTCAACGACGAGGCGCTGCGCGCGCGCGCGATCGCGCACCTCGCGCCGCCGGAACTCGTCGTGTGCGACGTCGGAACCGGTACCGGCATCCTGGCGCGGGAGCTGGCGCAGCTCGGCCTGCGCGTCGTCGCGGTGGACAACGCGCCGCGCCGGCTCGCGGTGGCGCGAGCGGCGCTCGAAAAGGACGGCATCACGGGCGTCGAGCTGCGCGGCGGCGAAGCGCAGACGCTGCCGCTCGCGGACGCCGAGGTCGACGCCGCGTTCGCGCACATGGTGCTGCACTACGTCCCGCAGCCGGGCGAGGCGATCCGCGAAATGGCGCGCGTCGTCAAGCCGGGCGGGCGCGTCGTCGTGGTCGATTTCGTGCGCCACGAGGCGGAGTGGATGCGCGAAGAGCTCGGCGTGCTCTGGCTCGGCTTCCCGTCGGACGAGATCGTCGCGTGGCTGCGCGCCGCGGGACTCGGCGACATCCGCATCGAGCACGTCGCGAGCCCGTCCCCCGGCCGCGACCTCCCCGCCACCTTCATCGCCTCGGCCCGCAAGTAGTCGCGACTTGGGCGGGATCCAAGGCGTGCTGCTCGATGCGGTCGGCACGCTGATCCGGTTGCGCGAGCCGGTGGGCACGACCTACGCGCGGATCGCGGCGGAGCACGGCGTCGCGATCCCGGCGTGGCGACTCGACGACGCGTTCGCGCGCGTGCTGCGCGGTGCGCCGCCGATGCCCGCAACGGATGCCGACGTCGAGCGCGTGTGGTGGCACGGCGTGGTGCGCGCGACGTTCCGCTCCGCCGACCAGATGCAGCGCTTCGCCGATTTCGATCGCTGCTTCGCCGCGCTCTTCGATCACTATTCGCGCGCCGACGCCTGGCTCGCCGCGGACGGCGCGCACGCGGCGCTCGACGCGCTGCGCGTCGCCGGCCGCGCGCTCTGCGTGGCGTCGAACTTCGATCGCCGCCTGCCCGCGATCCTCCGCGACCTCGACCTCGCCGCGCGCGTCGATCTCGTGTGGCTGCCGTGCGATGCCGGCACGGCCAAGCCCGATCCCGCCTTCTTCCGCGGCGCCTGCGAACGGCTCGGCCTCGCGCCCGCCGCGTGCGTCTCGGTCGGCGACGATCCCGAGCAGGACCTCGACGCCGCACGCGCCGCCGGGCTCGCCGCGATCGACGTGCGCGCGCTTGCTAGTCTCGGCGAGCTGCCGCGTCGCATCGCGGCGCTCGAGCACGAGGAGCACCGATGAGCGCAGCGTCCGACGCGAAGGGACCGACGGCGGAAGC
>JALOQG010000489.1 GCA_025453505.1 Myxococcota bacterium
ACGTGTCCCTACTGCGACATGGCCAAGCGCCTGCTCGCGAGCAAGGGACAGACCTGGACCGAGATCGACATCGAGGCCGAGCCCGCACGGCGCACCGAGATGATCGAGCGGAGCCGTCGCAAGACGGTGCCGCAGATCTGGATCGGCGAGCGCCACGTCGGCGGCTTCGACGATCTCGCGGCCCTCGACCGCGCGGGCGAGCTCGACGCGCTGCTCGGGGTGAGCGCTCCGAGCGCGGACGCGCCCGCGGAGCACGTGCGGCTCGTGATCGTCGGCAGCGGTCCCGCCGGCTGGACGGCCGCGCTCTATGCGGCGCGCGCGGAGCTCGCGCCCGTCGTCGTCGCCGGCCTGATGGCGGGTGGTCAGCTGATGCTGACCACCGAAGTCGAGAACTATCCCGGCTTCGCCGAGGCGATTGCGGGTCCCGAGCTGATGGATCGCTTCCAGAAGCAGGCGGAGCGATTCGGGGCACGCATGTTCCAGGAGGACGCGACCCACATCGATCTGTCGAAGCGGCCGTTCCGCGTCGAGACCTCCGAGCGCGCCTTCACGGCCGATGCGGTGATCCTCGCGCTCGGCGCGTCGGCCAAGTGGCTCGGCATCGAGTCCGAGCAGCGGCTCATGAACCGCGGTGTGTCGGCCTGCGCGACCTGCGACGGCGCGCTCTACAAGGGCAAACCGATGGCCGTCGTCGGCGGCGGCGACACGGCGATGGAGGAAGCCCTCTTCCTGACGCGCTTCGCGCCGGAGGTCACCGTGATCCACCGCCGCGACGAGCTGCGCGCTTCGAAGATCATGGCCGAGCGAGCCCTCAAGAACGAGAAGATCCGCTTCCTTTGGAACTCCGAAGTCGAGGAAGTGCTCGGAAGCGACTTCACGAGCGGCGTGCGCGTGCGGAATCTCGTGACGGGCGAGACGACCCGACTCGACGTCGAGGCGCTCTTCGTCGCGATCGGCCACCAGCCGAACACCGCGCTCGTGCGGGATCAGGTCGCGAGCGACGAGGTCGGCTACATCAAGGTCGAGCCCGGCTCGTCGCGCACCTCGATCGAGGGCGTGTTCGCGTGCGGCGACGCCACCGACCCGACCTACCGCCAGGCCGTGACGGCCGCGGGTACGGGATGCATGGCCGCGATCGACGCAGAGCGCTGGCTGGCCGCGCAGGGACACGAGTAGGCGGCGAAAGGTCCGAATGGCCCTCACCCGAGAGCGCCTCGAGCAGCTCATCGCGCGCTCCACGGACATCGTGGTGGCGACGGACCGAAAGGGCACCGTCGTCTACTACAACGACGGTGCGAGCAAGGTGCTCGGGTACAAGCCCGACGAGGTGCTCGGATCGTTCGTGTCCCGCTTCTATCCCGACATCGACGAGGCCAAGCGCGTGATGTCCGCGATGCGCGGCGCCCACTACGGCGGCCGCGGCATCTGCGAGACGTTCCGCACCACGTTCGTCTCGAAGTCCGGCGAGCAGATCCCCGTCGCCATCTCCGGGACGATCCTCTACGACGACGAGGAGCAGGAAGACGGCACGATCGGGTTCGCGAAGGACCTGCGCGACATCCTGCGCCGCGACAAGCTCGTGACCTGCGGCGAAGTCGCGATCGGCATCTCGCACGAGATTCGCAACCCGCTCGCGGTGATCGTGAACCAGATCGAACTGCTCGAGCGCGACGTCGAGCGTCTCGCCGGCGAGCGCGACACCTCCGTCGAGACCGAGCGTCTCGACGCCGTGCGCCGCGAGGTCGCGCGCATCACCGAGGTGATCGAGCGACTCGGCGAGATCGCGGGCGGAGAGCGCTACGAGACCGTCGAGTACGTCGGCCGGACGCGCATGGTCGACCTGCGCGCCGGCAAGGGGCGGCGCCGCGAGCGCGATCCGCGCCTCGAGGGCGTGCGCGTGCTCGTCGTCGACGACGACGGCGGCATCCGCCGCACGCTCTGCGAGCTGCTCGAGTCCGAAGGCTGCTGCGTCGAATCGGCGGCCGACGGACGCGATGCGCTCGCGCGCATCGAGAATGGAAACTTCGACGTCGTCCTGACCGACGTGGTGATGCCGAACATGGATGGTTACGAGCTCTTCACCACCGTGCGCGAGCGCTGGCCCGAACTGCCGATCCTGATGATGACCGCGTTCCACTACGACAAGGACCACATCATCAAGCGCAGCCGCCTCGAAGGTCTGGAGGGCGTGATCTTCAAGAAGCCCGTCGATCCGGACCGTCTGCGCCTCGCGATGGTCGAGGTCCTCGCGGCTCGCAAGGACTGAACGAGCTCCCGCTGCTTCCCTCACAAGGTTCGCGCCGCGCACACGGCGACGACCCGCCGGACTCCCGCCCGCCGCAGCACCCGCGCGCACTCGGCGAGCGTGGCGCCGGTGGTGACTACGTCGTCGACGAGCGCGACGCAGGCTCCGCGAGGCAGGGGCGATCCGAGCGCGAAGGCCCCCGACACGTTACGGCGTCGAGCCGGGCGATCGAGTCCGGTCTGGCTGGCAGTCGCGCGCACCGCGACGAGGCTTCGCGCGGCGACGGGCACGCGCAGGCGGGCGCCGATCGCGCGCGCCAGCTCGGCGGCGGGATGGAAGCCGCGCGCCCGCCGGCGCGATGCGTGGATCG
>JALOQG010000490.1 GCA_025453505.1 Myxococcota bacterium
CGCCCATCGGGGCTCACCGCGACGTCCGAGGCGCCCGCGAGTCCATCGACTCCGTCCACTTCGTCCCGGAGCACCTGGTGCAAGGTGAGCGCCCCCGTCTCGGAGTCGCGCGCGAACACGGAAATCGCGTCGTCGTCCATCGCGGCCGCGTAGAGCCATGACTCGTCGGGCGAGAGCGCGATCGCGCGGACGCCAGCGATCCCGTCGACGTCCCCGACGCCGTCTTCGACGGCACTGGAGGGAGCGAGGGCTCCCGTCGAGGCGTCGCGCGCGAACACGCCGATCGCCGAGGCGGCGGCCGCCGCCGTGTAGACGAAGCGACCATCGGAGCTGAGGCAGATTTCGGCGAGGCCGCCCAGGATCGCCATCTGCGTCGGAGGCGTCAGCTTCTGCAGCTCGGAGGCGCTTGCCGCAAGTGAACCGCTCGCAAGCAGCGCAACGCAGTGCAATGTGGTGCGCCAGCGGATCATGGAGGCACGGTACCTCACGCCCTGCAGCTTCATCGAGTGCTGCTGCTACGCCTCTGATCCCCCGACTCCCGCCGCCAGATCGCGCAGCGGTCACGCGCCGTTCAGAGCTCGCCGAGAGCGACCAGCGGGCCGTTGGATCGTCACCGTTTCTCGGATGGGAAGCCCACGTCGAGGGTGACTTCCTTCCACTCCTCGATCGACGCGAGCAGCGCCATCAGCTTCTCGCGGTAGGCCTTGTACACGTCGTGCCCGAGCAGCAGGTGCAGCGGCGGCTCGGCCATCTCGCTGACGCGCAGCACCGCTTCGGCGACCTTGCGCGGATCGCCCGGGAAGCGGCTCCCGGCCGCCTTGATGAGCTGCTTGCGCGCGCCGACCGTCGCGGCGTAGGCCTCGATCGGCGTGCGCGTCTCCTGCATCGAGCGGCTCGACCAGTCGGTGCGGAACGCGCCGGGCTCGATGGCGGTCACGCGGATGCCGAAGGGCGCGACCTCCTTCGCGAGCCCTTCGGTCAGCGCCTCGAGCGCGAACTTCGACGCGCTGTAGTAGACGTTCGGCGGGTTCGCGACGAGACCCGTCATCGACGAGATGTTGACGACGTGCCCGTTGCCGCGCGCGCGCATGCCGGGCAACACCGCCTTGATCAGGTCGACGGCGCCGAAGTAGTTGGTGTCGAACATCGCGCGGACCTGTTCGTCCTCGCCTTCTTCGACGGCGGCCAGGTAGCCGTAGCCCGCGTTGTTGACGAGCACGTCGAGGCCGCCGAAGTGCCGCTCGGTCTCGGCGACGGCGGCGGCGATCTGCGCGCGCTGCGTCACGTCGAGCGCGAGCGCGAGCGCCTGCTCGGGCCACGCCGCGACGAGATCCGCCACCGCCTCCGCGTTGCGCGCGGTGACGGCGACGCGATGCCCGCGTGCGAGTGCGGCCGTCGCGATCTCGCGGCCGATCCCGCTCGAGCAGCCGGTGATCAACCAACGGCGGGGCGAGGGCAGGGCGGTCGGCGACGACATCGGGTGCTCCGGTTGCGGGGAATCACGAGACTCGGGCTCAGGCGTCGGGCAGTCGCCGCCGGTAGGCGGCGGCGCGCTCGGCGAGCTGGCGCGCGCGTTCGGCCGACGTGACGCGCCGCGTATCGGGCGACAGCGCGGTGTCGAGCTGCGCGAACGGGACGACGCGGCTCCGCGCCGAGAGCTCGCCCTGCGGCCGGCCGCCCGGGAATTCGGCGAGACGCAGCGTCAGGATGCCCTCGCGATGACCGCCCGGGTCGATCCAGTTGTGCACGCCCGGATCGCGCAGCGACAACACGAAGGTGTACGAGCCGTCGGCGTTCGCGAGCGACTGCGCTTTGTTCAGGCTGCCCGTGCGGTTCACGATGTCGTAGGTCGTGCCCCAGATGTTGCCCGTGGGCACGACGAAGTAGGCGGCGCCGCCGTCGCGTACGTCGACCACCATCGCCTCGTCCTCGTCGAGCCGGAAGTTGCCCCCGATGTAGACCTGGTTGCGCAGGCCGCCGCCCTTGTCGGCGCTCCAGGCGAGTCCGAATTCGTTCGGCGCCGGGCGCAGGAAGTTGCGGATGATCTTCTGCGTGAAGCCGGCGAAGCGCAGCATCATCGCCGCGGTCCGCTCGGCCTGCTCGGAGATGCCGAGCGGCGGCGTCGCGGGCGGCGGGCCGAGCCGCTCGATCGCGAGTTCGTTCGGCGCGTCCTGCGCCCAGTCGAGCAGCACGTCGCGGATGTAGAGTTCGTGCGCTTCGGGCGCGGAGCGGATGTGGTTCTGCCTGCCGTTCGCGGGCTCCGCGTCGACTTCGATCACGAAGCGGCGATCCGCGTCGAGCACGAGGTCGTGCCCCGAGAGCATGTCGACGGTGCCCATCTTCGCGTCCCAGAGCGTGAAGTAGTTCTCCGTGAGCCGGCGTTCGGCGACGCGTCCGTGGATGCGGTAGCGCTCGGCGCCCGAGATCGGGATCACGCGGTAGAGCGTGTCCGGGTTGTCGATGCCCCAGCGCGAGCCCGGCACGCGGAGGCCGTCGATGCGGTGCTCGAGTCGCGTGATGCAGATCGAGCGCGGGCGCAGCGGATCCTGGTTCAGCGACCAGATCGCCGCCGAGAACATCACCTCTTCGAAGGCCGCTTCGAAAGAGCGCTGCCCAGCTCGCCCGCACGCGCTCGCGCGCGGCGCGTACGACGGGGTGTTCGATCAGGGCGAGCGCCTCGCGCTCGTGCGCGTGCTGCTCGGCGGTGGCGATCGGATGCGCGCTCATGGAGTTCCCGGTGCGGGTGGCGGAAGGC
>JALOQG010000087.1 GCA_025453505.1 Myxococcota bacterium
CTCCAGGTCGCGCACCGCATGAACGGCCTCACGCGCGATTTCGCGCTCGCGATCGGTCTCGTGCTGCTGACGCTGCTGCCGCTCGGCCTGCGTGCGTCGCTGATCGTGATGATCTCGATCCCGCTCTCGCTCTCGATCGGCGTCGCGCTGCTGCACGCCTCCGGCTTCTCGATCAACCAGCTCAGCATCGTCGGCTTCGTGATCGCACTCGGCCTGCTGGTGGACGACTCGATCGTCGTCGTCGAGAACCTCACCCGCTTCCTGCGCATGGGGTACACGCGCAAGCAGGCGGCGATCCTCGCCACCCGGCAGATCGGCGTCGCGGTCGTCGGCTGCACCGCCACGCTGATGCTCGCCTTCCTGCCGCTGCTGATGCTGCCGGGCGGCGCGGGGCAGTTCACGCGCAGCCTGCCGGTCGCCGTCCTCTACACGGTGGGCGCCTCGCTCTTCGTCTCGCTCACCATCATCCCGTTCCTCGGCAGCCTCGTGTTGCAGGAGCAGGACGAGCACGGCAACCGCGCGTTCCAGTACTTCCACCGCGCGATCGAGTCGTTCTACCGGCCGCTGCTGCGTCTCGCGCTCGGCTGGCCGCGCGCGACGCTCATGGGCGCCGCCCTGCTCTTCGTCGGATCGCTCGCCCTGGTGCCGCGCATCGGCTTCTCGCTCTTCCCCGAGGCCGACGTGCCGATGTTCCGCATCGAGGTCGAGGCGCCCGACGGCTCTTCGATCGAGGAGACCGACCGCGCGGTGCGCTTCGCCGAGGGCGTGCTCGCGAAGCACCCGGAGATCTCTCGCGTCGCCGCCAACGCGGGACACGGCAATCCGCAGATCTACTACAACGTGCGGCCCGAGGACCAGAAGAGCCACATCGGCGAGCTCTTCGTGCAGCTGCACGACTACGAGCCCGCGACGACCCCCGCGCTGCTCGACGCGATCCGCGCCGATCTCGCCACCTACCCGCGCGCGAAGCTGCGCCTCGAACGCTTCCAGAACGGCCCGCCGATCGACGCGCCGATCGAGATGCGCGTCTTCAGCGAAGACCTCGAAGGCCTGCGCGTGCTCTCGTCGAAGGTCGCCGCGGTGATCGAGGGCACGCCCGGCGCGATCTACGTGGACGATCCGCTGCGCGTCACCAAGACGGATCTCGCCGTGCGCATCGATTCCGCGCAGGCCGGCCGCCTCGGCGTGCCCGAGCTCGAGATCAAGAACGCCGTGCGGCTCGCGATCGCAGGCCTCGTCGCGGGCACGCTGCGCGACCCGGCCGGCGAGGAGTACGACATCCGCTTGACGCTGCCGCAGGGCGAACGCGCGAGCCTCGACGCGCTCGACGATCTCAGCGTCGCATCGGCGGCCGGCGCGCAGATTCCGCTGCGCCAGCTCGCGCGCCTCGAACTCGAGGCGTCGCCCTCCGAGATCGCGCACCACGACAAGCTGCGTGCGGCAACGGTCTCCGCGCACGTCGCGACCGGCTACAACACCGAGAGGGTCACGCGCGAGGTGATGACCCGGCTCGCGGCGCTCGACTGGGAGCCCGGCACGCACTGGGAGGTCGCGGGCGAACTCGAGAGCCGCCAGGAGAGCTTCGGCGGCTTCGGCGCCGCATTGCTCGTCGCGGCCTTCGGCGTGCTCGCCGTGCTGGTGCTCGAGTTCCGCACCTTCAAGAGCACGGGCATCGTCGCGTCGGTGATTCCGCTCGGCGTGGTCGGCGGCGTCGGCGCGCTCTGGCTCACCGGCCATTCGATCTCGTTCACCGCGATGATCGGCTTCATCGCGCTGATCGGCATCGAGGTGAAGAACTCGATCCTGCTGGTGGACTTCACCAATCTGCTGCGCGAAGACGGCGTCGATCTCGACGAGGCGATCGAACGCGCCGGCCAGGCCCGCTTCTTCCCGATCCTGCTGACCACGCTGACGGCGCTCGGCGGCCTGCTGCCGCTGGCGCTCGAGGGCTCGCCGCTCTACTCGCCGCTCGCCATCGTCATCATGGGCGGTCTCGTCTCCTCGACGATCCTCGCCCGCCTCGTGACGCCGGTCATGTACAAGATGCTGGCGCCGGAGGTGGAGGTGAAGAGCGCACCGGAGGACGCCGCGCCGCCGGACGCAGGACTCGCGCCGGCGCGAGCGTGATGGCTACTTCACCAGCGTCAGCCACTGCGCGAAGGCTGCGTCTCCGCCGGCGGTGATGCGGTCGAAGCGGGTCTTCAGGCGAGCGCTGACCGGGCCGGGCACAGGCGCCGGCAGCGGCGTCCCGTCGACCGATGCGATCGGCCACACGCCGATGCTCGTCGAGGACAGGAAGGCCTCGCGCGCGTGTTCGAGTTCCGCGGCCTCGACGACACCGTCGTACGTCGCGATGCCCTCGTGCTTCGCGACTTCGAGCAGCGACTGGCGCGTGATGCCGGGCAGCACCCCGTCGAGCGCGGGCGTGCGCAGCGTGCCCTGCGCATCGACGACGAACACGTTCGAAGTGGGTGCCTCGGCGAGGTGATCGTGCTCGTCGAGCATCACGATCTCGTCGTAGCCTTCCTTGCGCGCCTGCCATGCGGCCATCGCCGGACCCAGGTAGTTGGCCGCGGCCTTCGCGTGGGTGGGCAGGTGCGCCTCGATGCGGCGGCGCGTCCGCTCGAGCTTGACCGCGATCGCCGCGGGATTCCGGCGCGGGTTCGGCTTGCGCAGGATCACGTCGCGCACCGGGTCGTAGGCGGCCATCGCGACCGACACGCGCTCGTCCATCGGCACCACGCCGACCTCCTCGGACGGGAGATACGCCATCACCTTGAGCGCGGTCGCCCCGGGGTTGGCCGCGACCGCCGCGATCGCGCCCGCGCAGAGCGCGTCGTAGCCGGGCTCCATCGGCAGGCCCACGATCGCGACCGAGCGCTGGAAGCGCTCGATGTGCTCGCCGAGGCGGAAAATCGCCGCGCCCTTCGGCGTCGCGTGCACCGAGAGGTAGTCGAAGACCAGCGAGCCGCGCGCCGCGGAGTGCGAGAGCAGGTGGATGCGGGCGTCCGCCCACGGGACGAGCGTCCCGTCGATCCAGATGCGTCGGGCGGGGCCGGAGGAAGGCTGCGTGGTGCTCATGCCGCGCAAGATAGAGGGCGCCGCGATGCCACGAAATGCGCGCGGGCCTGCCACCCGCCTGCCGGTCGCGGCCACTCCCGAGGAGACCCGACGATCCGGAGGATCCCGTGCGCACGTTCCTGCAGAAGCTCGAAGAGACCCTGCAAACCGCCGTCGCGCTCTATGCGGAGCTCTGCCGCTCCGCCGCGACGCTCGTCACGCGGCGCCGCGCGAGCGAGTAGCCGTCCCGCCGCGCTCGAAGCAGCGGCGCTTCACAGGGGATGGACCCGCACCGGCCGGTGCTCGAAGCCGGCGTCGGCCCGATCCGCGGACACGTACCTCCCAACACGGCGATTCGTCTTCGGACGGCGCGCAGCGGCCGGATCTGTCTGTGGCGTGAAGCCGCAGCGAGTGCCGTGCTGGGTCCGATCGCACGTCGAATGGAGCGGCGTCGCGACTCTCGCGGCCGGATCGTGTTGGCTCGATCCCTGCAAAACCGCAGTGAGGAGGCGCGCACCCGCCATGCGATACATCCGTCCCTTCCGCACCCTCACGCTCGACGACGTCCCGCTGGTCGGCGGCAAGAACGCCTCCTTCGGCGAGATGATCGGATCGCTCGCGCCGCTCGGTGTCACGGTGCCCGACGGCTTCGCACTCACCGCCGACGCCTACCGCCTCCTGCTCGACGGCCCCGGCGTGCGCGCGCGGCTGCGCGAGGCCCTCGCGAAACTCGACCCGACCGACATCGACTCGCTGCGCTCCTGCGGAGCGCTCGCCCGCACGGCGCTGCGCGAAGCGCCATTTCCGGAGCCGGTCCTGAAGGAGCTCGAAGCGGCCTATGCCGAGCTCTCGCACTCCTACGGCGAAGAGGCGACCGACGTCGCCGTGCGTTCGAGCGCCACGGCCGAAGATCTGCCGACCGCGAGCTTCGCCGGCCAGCAGGAGACCTATCTCAACGTTCACGGGCTCGCGAACCTGGTCGAGGCCTGCCGACGCTGCTTCGCGTCGCTCTTCACCGACCGCGCCATCTCCTATCGCGCCGAGCGCGGCTTCGAGCACGAGAAGGTGTATCTCTCGATCGGCGTCCAGAAGATGGTGCGCTCGGACCAGGCGGGCGCCGGCGTGCTCTTCACGCTCGACACCGAGAGCGGCTTCGACCAGGTCGTCCTGATCACGGCGATCTACGGGCTCGGCGAGAACATCGTGCAGGGCGTGACGAACCCGGACGAGTACGTCGTCTTCAAGCCCACCGGCACCGAGATCGGGCGGCGTCTCGGCTCGAAGGAAATCGCGATGGTCTACGACGAGGGCGGATCGCGCGCCGTGCGCAACGTGACGGTGCCCGAGGCGCTGCGCCGCCAGTTCGTACTCTCGCGGGAGGAAACGGCCGAGCTCGCGCGCCAGGCGATCGCGATCGAGAAGCACTACGGCGCGCGGGCCGGCGAGTGGCGTCCGATGGACATCGAGTGGGCGAAGGACGGTCCGAGCGGAAAGCTCTTCATCGTGCAGGCGCGTCCCGAGACGGCCCACGCGCGCCGCGATCTCGCGAAGCTCGTGACCTGGAAGCTCACGGAGCGCTCCGCCGTGCGCGCCAGGGGACGCGCCGTGGGGACACAGATCGGCGCCGGACCCGTCGCACGGCTCGACGACTCCTCGCAGATGGCCGCGTTCCAGCCCGGGTCCGTGCTCGTCACCGGCATGACCGATCCCGACTGGGAGCCGATCATGAAGGTCGCGGCCGCGATCGTGACGGATCGCGGCGGACGCACCTGTCACGCCGCGATCGTCAGCCGCGAGCTGGGCATTCCCTGCGTGGTCGGTGCGGGCGACGCCACTGCGGTACTGCACGCGGGCGAGCCGGTCACGGTCTCGTGCGCCGACGGCGAAACGGGCCTCGTGATGGACGGCATCCTCGCCTTCGAGCGGAACGAGGTGGACGTGCGCGACGTGCCGGAGACGCGCACGAAGATCCTGGTGAACGTCGGGGATCCGGAGCAGGCCTTCGCGCTCGCGGCGCTGCCGGTGGACGGCGTCGGCCTCGCGCGCGAGGAGTTCATCATCACGAACGCGATCGGGATCCACCCGATGGCGCTGGTGCACCCGGAGCGGACCGACGCCGCGACGCAGCGCGCGATCGCCGAACGCACGCGCGGCTATCCGGACGGCGCGACGTTCTTCGTCGAGAAGCTCGCCGAGGGCGTCGCTCGCATCGCGGCGGGCTTCCACCCGCGCCCGGTGGTGGTGCGGCTCTCCGACTTCAAGACCAACGAGTACGCGGGCCTCGTCGGCGGCTCGTTCTTCGAGCCGAAGGAGGAGAACCCGATGATCGGATTCCGCGGCGCCTCGCGCTACGCGCACGAAGCGTACCGCGAGGGGTTCGCGCTCGAGTGCCGCGCGCTCCAGAAGGTGCGCGGGGAGATGGGCCTTCGGAACGTGATCGTGATGATCCCGTTCTGCCGCAGCATCGACGAGGCGGTGAGCGTGCAGGAGGAGATGGCGCGCCACGGTCTCGTGCGCGGCGAGCAGGGTCTCGAGGTCTACGTGATGTGCGAGATCCCGGCGAACGTGCTGCTGATCGACGAGTTCGCGAAGTACTTCGACGGCTTCTCGATCGGCTCGAACGACCTGACGCAGCTGGTGCTCGGCGTCGACCGCGACTCGGCCATCCTCGCGAACGCCTTCGACGAGCGGAACCCGGCGGTGGTGCGCGCGCTCGAGATGGCGGTGGCGGGTGCGCACCGCGCCGGACGCAAGATCGGCATCTGCGGGCAGGCACCGAGCGATCACCCGGTCATCGCGGAGCTGCTGGTGCGCGCCGGCATCGACAGCCTTTCGCTCTCGAGCGACGTGGCGATCGCGACCCGATTGCGTGTCGCCGCGCTCGAGCGCACGCTGGCCACCGAGGCCGAATCGAGGAGGATCCGATGATGCTCAAGTGCTCCGTCTGCGGCGCGCACGTGCCGGAACGGACGGCCGTCGAGTTTCCCACCGCGACGGGCACCGAGCGCTACTGCTCGCTGCGTTGCGCCATCTCGGTCGAGAGCGCCGAAGAGCAGGCCGCCGGCCCGAAGCCCGTCGCTGCGGCCGTGCTGCCGGCGCCGCCGCGCGAGATCGTCGTCGCGGTGGACGGCTCGGGGCCCTCGGTGCGCGCCGTCGAGCGCGCCGCGTCGATCGCGAAGGCGACGGGCGGACGCATCACCCTGATCCACGCCATCGATCCCGCTGCGATCCGACTGCTACCGCTCGACAGCGCCTTCGCCGGCGGGACGCGCCTCGGCCTCGACATCGGGCAGCTCGATGAGAACCTGCGCAAGGACGCGATCGCGCAGCTCGAGCGCTGCGGACGCATCTGCGAGGCAGCCGGCGTCGAGTACGTCGCTCGCGTCGTGATGGAGGCGCCGCCGCGCGCAGTCGCCGATGCAGCCGAGCATGCGGATCTCGTCGTGATCGGAAGCCGTGGCCTCGGCGCCTTCACGGGCGCCGTGCTCGGCTCGCTCTCGCACCGGGTGATCGCGGAGACGCGCAAGCCCGTGCTCGTGGTCCACTGAGCGGAGCGGGCCGGCGGACGGCATCGATCTGCTCGCGCTGAACGGCGACTGCCATGCATTCACGCCGCGGCGCGGGTCACCGGCAGCGTGTCGGCGCCGAGCGCCGCCGCAACTTCGTAGGCAGCGCCGTAGCCCGGCAGGAACGTGACGCCGGGCCCCGGATGGCACGAAGCGCCGCACAGGTAGAGCCCCGCGATCGGCGTCGCATGGGCGGAGCCGGGCACCAGCAGGCGGCCGCCGATCATCTGCTCGGGATGGATCAGCCCGTGCGTGAAGTCGCCGTGGGTCGCGCCCTGCATCGCCGCGAAGTGATCCGACGAGAAGACGGCCTGCTCGACGATGCACTCGCGCAGGTCCGGCAGGAACTCGGAGAGGCGATCGATGATCCGCTCGGCCATCTGGTCGCGCAGCTTGCCGCGCTCCTCGCGCGGCGCGTCGCACGGGAAGAAGAAACCGTAGGTCGTCGCAATGTGGAAGCCGTCCGGCGCGAGGCTCGGATCCATCACGGTCGGGATCTGCATGCCGACCGCAGGATGCTCGGGCACCTCGCCGCGCCGGCAGGCTTCGTAGCTCGCCTGCTGCAATTCCGGATCGGGCACCAGCGTCGTGTTGAAGCGCGTGCGCGGATCCGCGTTCAGGTGCTCGAAGGGCGGCCCGTGGCGCGGCAGTCGTCGCAGCTTGAAGAGCAGGTGCATGTAGGCGCCGCGGTGCTCGATGCCCTCGATGCGCTCGGTCGTCGCCGCGTCGAGATGCTCGCGCCCGACGAGGCCGAAGAAGGTCGCCGGCTTGTCGAGATTCGAGAGCACGGCACGCGCGGTGATGCGAGTGCCGTCGCGCAGCTCGATGCCCGTCGCACGGCCGCCCTCGATCACGATGCGCCGCACCGGCGTCTTGAAGCGGACCTCGCCACCCTTCTCGGCGATCGAGCGGCACAGCGCCTCCGAGAGCATCCCCATGCCGCCCTTCACGCGGCGCATGAGGCCTCCGCCTTCGTTCTGCGCGAAGGTGTAGACGAGGCACAGCGCGCTGCCCGGCGTGAACGGCCCCTTGTAGGTCGACTGCACCGCCGCGAACGCGACCAGCGCGCGCAGCGTGCGATGCCGTATGCGATCCGGCAGGAAGCGATCGACGAGATCCATCGCCGAGCCGGTGAACGCCAGCTCGATCTGCTTGCGCCGGCGCTCGTTCGTCGCGCTCGCGAGCAGCGCGTCGAGCGTGCGCGGCACACTGCGCGGCGTGAAGCGATCCATCAGGCCGGCGGGATACTTGCAGAACGCCATCAGGCGCACGAAGCCGAGCATCGCGCCGGCGCCGAAGTGGCGCAGCACGTAGAGCGCCATGCGCAGCGGGTTCGCGTAGAAGATCGCGGGCGGCGATTCCTTCGTATTCAGGTTGGTCGCCATGATCGGGAGGTCGATGCACTCGACGCCGTAGCGCGCGAGCTCGAGCTCTTCCTCGAGCCCCTTCGCGAGCGGAAAGAGCAGGCTCGCGCCGACGTCGTTGCGGCAGCCGGAGAGGATCTCGCGCGTGCCGGCCATGCCGCCGGCATACGCGTTCTTCTCGAGGCAGAGCACGCGCAGCCCGCGCTTCGCGAGCAGCGCCGTCGCCGCGAGGCCGTTGTGCCCCGCGCCTACCACGACGACGTCGTAATCGGTTGCGGCGCCGCCGTTCATTGCTGCGGCCTCGCGTTCCAGCGCAGCTGGCGCTCCTGCGCCGCCAGATAGAGCCCCATCGCGAAGCCGAAGCTCGTGACCAGGCTCATCACGAAGTAGATCCACGCCCAGCGCATCCCGCGCCGCGGCCCGTCGAGGATCGTCCAGAGCGGGAAGAGGATCGCGTTGGTGATGATGACGTCTTGCGCGACAGAGCCGCCGGCCGGCGTATCGAAGAGCTGCACCGTGAAGTGCCACCAGCTCGCTTCCGACGGGTACATGAACACGTACTTCTGGTTGAAGTACCAGCCGATGATCACGGAGATCACCGCGAGCGCGTAGTAGAGCTTCTCGAGGAAGGTCGAGTCGGATCCGGCCCAGTCGCCGCGGTACAGATGCCGGTTCGCGTAGAAGAAGACGATGACGGTGAGTACACCGAGCGCCGCGTGGATCAGCAGGGATTGCATGCGGCGTTCCTCCGGCCCGGTGGACGCTCGATCGGCCGAGGCGGATGGAAGCGCGTGACGAGCGCTGCGGCTAGGGTCAGGATCGCTGGACCGCGCCCGTCCCTCGATCGTCCGGAGACTTCTCGCATGAATCGTCGCTCGCTGATGCTGCCCGTCCTCGCTTCGATCTGCTTCGGGTCGGTCGCCGCGCACGCGGTGTCGTCGGTCTA
>JALOQG010000491.1 GCA_025453505.1 Myxococcota bacterium
CGGCGCCGCGACGCGCCGAGGCCCGACCGCTGTTCCGCGCGACGCTGCCGGCGGGTGCGGAGGAGTTCCAGATTCCGCTCGGCATCCAGCCCGAGGGTCTCGTGCGCGACGGCGCGGAGCTGCGCTTCTACGGTCCGGTGTATCCCTCCTCGTGGCCGGGTCCGCTCGCGCGCGAGCAGGGACTCGCGTTCCAGTACACGCTGCCCTCACCCGGCGGACCCGCGACGATCGAGAAGGTGTTCCCGTCGGGTGCGCAGCGCGTGGTCGTCGTGACGCAGACGGGCGGTCCGAAGATCGAAGTGGCGGGGGCGCGTGAAGAGACGTCGTCCGCGCCGGTCGAACCCGCCGATGCGACGCCGCCTTCGCGCCGGCTCGTCGTCGATCGCGTGCCGCCGGGCGGTCGCGTGACGCTGCGGGTCGCGCTGCCCGAGACGCGCGTCGATCCCGACGCCGTGCATCTCGAGGAGACGCGCATCTTCCTCGAACTCGACGACGCGGCGCTGCAGGTGCAGGAGCAGCACATGTTGCGCGTCGACGCCGAGCTGCCCGTCGTGGGCCCGGACGGAGCGCCGCTGCTCGCGATCCCGGTGCCGGCGGGCGCCGTCGACGTACGCTTCGATCGCGATGCCTTCGCGCTCGGGCTCGCGCCCGACGACGGCGTCGGCGCATTGCTCCACGGACCGCTGCCGCCCGGCGAGAGCAGCGTGCAGATCTCCTATCACCTCCCGCTCGACGGCGGCGAGGCGATCTTCGAGAAGCGTTTCGGGCGCACGCTGCCGTTGCTCAGCATCTACGTCGCCGACACCGGCATCCGCGCCGAGTCCGAGCGGCTGCATCGTCGCCGGCCCGTGAGGACCACGGATCGCACCTATCTCGCGCTCGAGGCGTTCCAGGTGGATCCGAGCGAGACGGTGAGGCTTTCGCTCGCGCCGCTCGGCGCGCCGCTGCAGCTGCCGCGCTTCGCACTCTTCGGAGCCGTCGCGCTCGCGGCCGGCGTGGCCGCGAGCTTCTTGTTCGCGCCGCTGCGCGGCGGCGACGGCGTGCGCGAAGCACTCCCGGAGGACGCCACCCGCAGCGAACGCGAGGCGGTGTACGCGTCGCTGCGCGACCTCGAACACGATCACGAGACGGCGAAGCTCTCGGACGAAGACTACGCCTCGATGCGTGCCGAGCTGCGCGCGCGCGCCGCCGAGATGCTGCGCGCCGAGCGTGCGACGTCCCCGTCGGCTGCGGTCGTCGCGACGCAGGCGACGCCCGACGCGAACGCGTGCCGGGCCTGCGGCACGCCCGCGCGGGCCGGGGATCGCTTCTGCGCCCACTGCGGCGCAGGACTCGGCGAGCCGGGCGCGGCCGAGGCGCGCGCATGAGCGGCGCCGCCCTCGAGCCGGTCGTCGCGGCGACACGGCTCGAGAAGCGCTTCGGCCCCGTGGCCGCGCTGGCCGGCATCGACGTGGCGGTGGAACGCGGTCGCGTGCTCGCCGTGCTCGGGCCGAACGGCGCGGGCAAGAGCACGCTGCTGCGCATCCTCGCCGGTCTCGCGCGTCCGAGCGCCGGCACGCTCCGCTACGCGGGCGGCGCGGATCGCCGCCGGGCGCGTGCGCAGGTCGGCTACATCGCCCACGCGACCTTCCTGTATCCGATGCTGAGCGCGCGCGAGAACCTGCTCTTCGCCGCCCGGCTCCACGGCCTTGCGGATTCCGGCGCGCGCGCCGACGCGCTGCTCGACGAGCTCGGTCTCGCAGCGGTCGCGGATCGACTCGCGGGCGGTTTCTCGCGCGGACTCGCCCAGCGGCTCGCGATCGCGCGCGCGCTGGTGCACGACCCGGTGCTGGTGCTGCTCGACGAGCCGTTCACGGGACTCGATCCGGTGTCGGCCGATCGGCTCGCGGAGCGGATCGGCGCGCTCCGCGCGGCGGATCGCGCGCTCGTACTGGTCACGCACGACCTCGGACGTGCGGCGGCGCTCGCCGACGCGACGCGCGTCCTCTGCGACGGGCGCGTCGCATGGTCGATCGACGAACGCGTGGACGCCGCGACGCTCGAGGCGGGTTATCGCACCGCGATCGGGACGGCACCGTGAACACCTTTCTCGCGCTGCTCTGGAAGGACCTCGTATCCGAGTGGCGCAGTCGCGATCGCGTCGTCGCGATGGGACTCTTCGCGTTCCTCGTCGTGCTGGTGCTGCGCTTCGCGCTGCCCGACACGGACCCGAATGCGGTGCGACGCGTCGCGCCGGGCCTGCTGTGGGTGGCGTACCTGTTCGCGGCGATCCTCGGCCTCAACCGCGCGTTTGCGCTGGAACTCGAGAACGACGCACTGGCCGCGCTGGCGCTCGCACCGGCGGATCGCGGCTTCGTGTTCCTCGGCAAGGCGACGGCGAACTTCGTGCTGCTCGGCGTCGTGCAGGCCGCGACCGCGCTCGTGTTCGGGATCGCGTTCTCGCTGGACCTGTGGTCGATCGCGGCGCGCCTCGCAGGAGTCGTCGCGCTGGCCTCGATCGGCATCTGCAGCGTAGGGACGCTCTTCGCGGCGATCGCGGTGCGGACGCGCTACCGCGAAGTGATGCTTCCGCTGCTGCTGATGCCGCTGCTGATGCCCGTG
>JALOQG010000088.1 GCA_025453505.1 Myxococcota bacterium
TGCTGCGCCGCTGCGTATTGGATTCGCCCGACGTGTCGTGGCGTGGCGGCGCGTCCGTCGAAGGGCTCGTCGCGGAACCGGATCCCGCGACCGGCCTGCCGCGCGTCACGGGCGTACGCGTCGCGACGGACACCGGCAGCGAGACGTTCGCGGCCGACCTCGTCGTCGACGCGAGCGGCCGCCGCTCGCGCCTGCCGAAGTGGCTGGCCGCGATCGGCGCGGCACCCGTCGAAGAGGAAGAAGAGGTCTGCGGGATCTTCTACTGCTCGCGCTTCTACAAGCTGCGGCCCGGCGCGACGGCGCCCGAGCGCCAGGGCGTCGTGGGTGCCGACCTCGGCTACATGAAGTTCGGAATCTTCCCCGGCGATGCGGGCATCTTCTCGATCACGCTGGCCGCACCGCTCGACGACGACCCGTTGCGGGCGATCCTGCACGAGGCGCCGTTCGAAGCCGCCGCACGCGCGTTCCCGGCCACGCGCGAGTGGGTCGATCCGGAGCGCTCGGAGCCGGTGACGCCGGTGCGCGCGATGGCGAAGCTCGTGAATCGCCGCCGCCGTTTCGTCGTGGATGGACGGCCCGTCGCGCTCGGCGTGGTGGCGCTCGGCGACTCCGCGATCTGCACGAATCCGCTCTACGGGCGCGGCTGCTCGCTGGCGTTCGTGCACGCGTGGGCGCTCGAGGACGAAGTGCGCGAACACGCGGCCGATCCGATGGCGTTCGCGCTCGGTTTCGATGCGGCGACGCGACGCGAGATCGAGCCGTGGTATCGCGCCGCGCGCGACCAGGATCGCGAGGCGCGCGAGATCGCGGCGCTGCAGGCGCGCGGTCCCGTGGCAGAGACGCCGGCGCAGGCGGGGCAGGTCGTCGATCCCAAGGCGTTCCTGCGCTCGGTGTTCCGCGACGGGCTGCTGCCTGCGCTGCGCAGCGACATCGTCGTCGTGCGGGCGTTCCTGCGCGCCTTCAACCTGATCGCCGAGCCGGACGCCTTGATGCGCGATCCGGACCTCGTCGGCCGGGTGCTGGCGGCCTGGCGCGAGCGCGATCAGCGGCCGGCCTTCGAGGCCCAGGGACCCGAGCGATCCGAGATGCTGGCGCTGTTGCTGCGCGCCGCCTAGCCCATTAGTGTGTGCCGCCGGCCGGGTCGCCCCCGCAGGGGCTGCGCGCGCCCTAGCTCCATTTTCCGTAGGTCCGTTCTCGCCAGGTCCGGGAAACCGTCGGATCCAGGCACAGACTTCGTTCGGGGAGACCAGCGATGATCCTCTTCTCCGCCGTGGCCGGCCTCGTGGCCCTCGGCTTCGCGATGATGCTCTACACGCAGGTCCGATCCGCGCCGGCCACCGATCCGCGCGCGATCGAGATCTCGGGTGCGATCGCCGAGGGCGCGAACGCGTTCCTGAGCCGCCAGTACCGCACCGTCGCGATCGTCGGCGTTCCGATCGCGCTGATCCTGCTCTTCGGGCTCGGCCGCTGGATGGCGCTCGGCTTTGCCGTGGGCGCGCTCGCGAGCGCGGCGGCCGGCGTGCTCGGCATGCGCGTCTCGGTCCTCGCGAACGTACGCGTCGCCGAAGCGGCGAAGCAGGGCTTCCGGGCCGCCTTCGATCTCGCGTTCAAGGGTGGCGCGGTGACCGGTCTGATGGTGGTCGGCGCGGGCCTCTTCGCGCTCGCGATCTTCGCGGAGATGCTGATCCCCGCCGACTTCTCGCAGCTCGGCCACACGCAGCTCCAGGCGCTCGTCGGCCTCGGCTTCGGCGGCTCGCTGATCTCGGTGTTCGCGCGCCTCGGCGGCGGCATCTTCACCAAGGGCGCCGACGTCGGCGCCGATCTCGTCGGCAAGGTCGAGGCGGGCATCCCGGAAGACGATCCGCGCAACCCCGCCGTGATCGCCGACAACGTGGGCGACAACGTCGGCGACTGCGCCGGCATGGCCGCCGATCTCTTCGAGACCTACCTCGTGACGGCGGTCGCGGCGATGCTGATCGCGCACCTGACCTTCCCCGACAGCCACACGATGTTCCTGTACCCGCTGATGATCGGCGCCGTCGCGATCATCGGCAGCATCATCTCGCTGCGCTTCGTGACGATCGACGAGCCGGTGCAGGGCCAGAGCCCCGCGGTCATGCGCGCGATGTACACGGGCCTCGGCATCTCCACCGCGATCACGCTCGGCCTCCTGCTCGTCGTCAACTGGGTGATCGACATGCCGGAGACGACCGCGGCCGGCGATTCCGTCTCGGGCTTCGGCCTGTGGCTTTGCGCGGCGATCGGCGGGATCGTGACGGCGGCGATGATGTGGATCACCGACGTCTACACCGGCGACGGTTCCCGTTACGTGAAGCGCATCGCGGACGCCTCGGTCGGCGGTCACGCCACCAACATAATCAGCGGTCTCGCGGTCGGCATGCAGGCGACCGTGGCCCCCGTGCTCGTGATCGTGGCCGCCATGCTGAGCACCTACTGGCTCGGCGGTCTCTTCGGCGTGGCGACCGCCGCCATGGCGATGCTCTCGCTCGCCGGCATCGTGGTCGCGATCGACGCCTATGGTCCGATCACGGACAACGCCGGCGGCATCGCCGAAATGGCCCAGATGGGCGATGCGGTCCGTCAGGTGACGGATCCGCTCGACGCCTTCGGCAACACGACCAAGGCCGTGACCAAGGGCTACGCGATCGCGTCGGCCGGCCTCGCGGCCGTCGTGCTCTTCGCGACCTACATCCAGGATCTGCGCGCGCTCGCCGGGGTCGAGACCGGCTTCGACCTCTCGGGCCCCATGGTGCTCGGCGGGCTCTTCATCGGCGCCATGATTCCGTTCCTCTTCGCGTCGCTCGCGATGGAGGCGGTCGGCCGCGCGGGCGGCAAGGTCGTCGAGGAAGTGCGGCGCCAGTTCCGCGAGATCCCGGGCATCATGGACGGCACCGGCAAGCCCGACTACCGCACCTGCGTGGACATCGTGACGGCGACGGCGCTGCGCGAGATGATCGCGCCGGCGTTGATCCCGGCGCTGATTCCCGTCGTGGTCGGCTTCTTGATGGGTCCGCAGGCGCTCGGCGGTCTGCTGATCGGCTCGATCGTGTCGGGCCTCTGCGTCGGCCTCTCGATGACGACGGGCGGCGCGGCCTGGGACAACGCCAAGAAGTACATCGAGTCGGGCGCGCACGGCGGCAAGGGATCCGAGGCGCACAAGGCCTCGGTGACGGGCGATACGGTCGGCGATCCGTACAAGGACACGGCCGGCCCCGCGATCAACCCGATGCTCAAGCTGATCAACATCGTCGCGCTGATCATCATTCCCTTCATCGCCTAGTCGCGCGGCTCCGAGGTGCAGCCGCAGGAGTCCGATTCTCGCCACCCGCGAGACGGACTGCTGCGGGCGCTCTCGCTGCCCGACGCGACGTTCCTCGTCGTCGCGTCGGTGATCGGCTCGGGAATCTTCCTGACGCCGGGGCGCATCGCGGATCTGCTCCCGCACGCGGGGATCTTCCTGCTCGTGTGGGTCGTCGGCGGGCTGCTCTCGCTGGCTGGCGCACTCGCCAACGCGGAGCTCGGCGCGATGTTCCCGCGCGCCGGCGGCGACTACGTCTACCTGCGCGAGGCGTTCCATCCGGTCGCCGGCTTCCTCGTCGGGTGGCTCTCGTTCTTCGTGATCCAGGCCGGCACCGTCGCGACGCTCGCCACCGGCTTCTCGGCAGGGCTCGCCGAGCTGATTCCGCTCGGCGCGGGCGAGCAGGTGGCGCTCGCCGTCGTGCTCGTGCTCGCGACTTCGCTGCTGAACTACTACGGCGTCCGTCACGGCGCGCGCGCCAACAACGTCACGAGCGTGCTCAAGATCGGCGCACTCGTGCTCTTCGTCGCGATCGGTTTCTCCACCGGACGGGGAGACGTCGCGCAGCTCGCGGGCCGCGCCGCCGGGAGCGGCGCGATCACGCTCTCCGCGTTCGGCCTCGCGCTCTCGCCGGTGCTCTTCTCGTATCTCGGCTGGAACGCCTCCGTGTACGTCGCGAGCGAGATCCGCGATCCCGCGCGCAACGTGCCGCGCTCGCTCTTCGTCGGGCTGGCGTTCGTGATCGCGATCTATCTCGCCGTGAACGCGCTCTACCTCTACGCGGTGCCGCTGCCGGCGCTGCGGCAGACGGCGAACGCAGGCGAAGCGACCGCCGCCGCACTCTTCGGCCCGGTCAGCGGGACGCTGGTCGCCGTGCTCGTGCTGACGTCGATCCTGGGAACGCTGAACGCGACGATCCTGACGACGCCGCGCATCGCCTACGCGATGGCGCTCGACGGCCTCTTCTTCCGCGGCGTGGACCAGGTGCACGCGACGCACCGCACGCCCGCCATGGCGATCGCCGTGCTCGCGCTCGCGTCGCTCGCGCTGGTGGTTCTGCTGCGCAGTTTCCCGAGCGTGCTCGACTACACCACCTTCGCGATCGTGATCGCGACGATCGCGGACACCGTCGCGCTCTATGCGCTGCGCCGCAGCGCGCCGCATCGGCCCCGGCCGTACCGGGCCTGGGGCTATCCGCTGGTGCCGGCGCTCTACATCGCGGCCAATCTTGCGATTGCAGGCAACATGCTGGTGCAGCGGCCGCGCGAGTGCGGGATCGGGCTCGCGATCCTCGCCCTGGGGCTGCCGTTCTATTGGTGGTTCACACGCAGCGGCAATCCCGCCCCCGAATGAAGGCGCTGGCGGTCTCCGCTCAGGGCGCCTGCGTGGGGCGCAGCGGTCCCGAATCGCGTCCTTGCCGCGTCCGGATTCCTCCCATAGCTTGCACCTTTAGGCCCTCCCCCTGGAAACCACGCGATGACCCAGCCGAAGCCGCGGGTGCGGCACGATTTCCACAAGCTCAACCGACTTCCGCCCTACGTGTTCGCCGAGGTGATCGCGCTGATGTCGGCCGCCCGCCGGCGCGGAGAGGACGTGATCGACCTCGGGATGGGGAACCCGGACCTCGCCACCCCGACCCACGTCGTGGACAAGATCTGCGAGGCCGCGCGCAACCCGCGCAACCACCGCTACTCGGCGAGCCGCGGACTGCCGAACCTGCGCGCGGCGATCACCGAGTGGTACCAGCGGCGCCACGGCGTCTCGCTCGACCCGGACCGCGAGGCGATCGCGGTGATCGGCGCCAAGGAGGGCCTCGCGCACTTCGTGCTGATGGCGATCGGCCCGGGCGACGTCGTTTTGTGTCCCGATCCGGCGTACCCCATCCACCAGTACTCGGTGATCATCTCCGGCGGCGATCTGCGCACCGTGCCGCTGACGCCGGACAGCGACTTCTTCGAGAACCTCGAGACGGCGATGCGGCGCACGTGGCCGAAGCCGAAGCTCCTGATGCTCTCGTTCCCGGCCAATCCAACCGGCATGGTGGTCGATCTCGCGTTCTTCGAGAAGATCGTCGCGTTCGCGCGCGAGAACGATCTCATGGTCGTGCACGACTTCGCGTATGCCGAGGTGTGCTTCGACGGCTACAAGCCGCCCAGCATCCTCGAAGTGCCGGGCGCGCGCGACATCGCGATCGAGTTCGGCTCGCTCTCGAAGTCCCATTCGATGGCGGGCTGGCGCGTCGGATTCGCGGCCGGCAACCCGGACATGATCCACGCGCTCGGCCGCATCAAGAGCTATCTCGACTACGGCATGCCGACGCCGATTCAGGTCGGCGCGATCGTCGCGCTGCGCGGTCCGCAGGACTGCGTGGCGGAGGCGGCGAACACGTACAAGGAACGTCGCGACGCGCTGATCGAGGGTCTCTCCGCGCCGGGCGAGGGCCAGTGGAAGATCGAGAAGCCGCTCGCGACGATGTTCGTATGGGCGCCGATCCCCGAACCGCTGCGCGCGCTCGGTTCCCTCGAGTTCAGCAAGCGCCTGCTCACCGAGGCGAAGGTCGCCGTATCGCCCGGCATCGGATTCGGCGAGATGGGCGAGGGTTTCGTCCGCTTCGCGCTCGTCGAGAACCGCCATCGCATCCGCCAGGCCGTTCGCGGCATCCGCCGCTTCCTGCGGGAGGCGGGCGTCTGATGCGAAAGCAGGAGCTCGGCGTCGGGCTGATCGGGTTCGGCACGATCGGTACCGGCGTCGTGAAGGTGCTCCAGCGCAATGCCGACGTGATTCGCGGGCGGCTCGGCGTTCCTCTGCGTCTCGTGCGCATCGCCGATCTCGACACCACGCGCGATCGCGGCGTCGATCTCGCCGGCGTCCGCTTCGACGCGGACGCGAGCGGGCTGATCGACGATCCCGCGGTCGATCTCGTGATCGAGCTGATCGGCGGATACGACGTCTCGCGGCGCCTGATCCTGCGTGCGCTCGAACGGGGCAAGCCGGTCGTCACGGCCAACAAGGCGCTGCTCGCCTTGCACGGCAAGGAACTCTTCGAAGCGGCGCGGCGCGGCGGCGCGGACGTCGCCTTCGAGGCGAGCGTCGGGGGCGGCATCCCGATCCTGCGCGCGATCCGCGAGGGCCTCGCGGCCAATCACATCGAGTCCGTGCACGGCATCATCAACGGGACGACGAACTACGTGCTGACGCAGATGGAGCAGGGCGGCGAGCCCTTCGACGTCGTGCTGAAGCGCGCACAGGATCTCGGCTATGCGGAGGCCGACCCGAGCTTCGACGTCGACGGCATCGACGCCGCGCACAAGATCACGCTGCTCGCGTCGATGGCGTTCGGGGCCGAGCTGAGCTTCAAGCAGGTTCCCACCGAGGGCATCCGCGAGATCACCCCGCTCGACATCGAGAGCGCGGCGGAGTTCGGCTTCCGCATCAAGCTGCTCGGCATCACCAAGCGCCGCGTCACGGACGCAGTCGAGCGGCTCGAGGTGCGCGTGCACCCGACGATGATCCCTGCGGATTCGCTGCTCGCGAAGGTGGACGGCGCGATGAACGCGATCGCCGTGCACGGCGACGCGGTCGGCCCGACGCTCTTCTACGGCGCGGGTGCGGGCGAGCTGCCCACCGCGAGCGCTGTGGTGGCCGATCTGATGGAGCTCGGGCGCGAAGTGCTGCGCGGCTCGGCGGGCCGCGTCGCGCCGCTCTCGACGCTGCCGGAGGCGCTGGTCCCCAAGCCGATCGTGCCGCTCGGCGAGTTGTACGGGCGCGTCTACCTGCGCTTCACGGCCCGCGACGAGCCCGGCGTACTCTCGAACGTGACGGGCCGGCTCGGCCGTCACGGCATTTCGATCGAATCGGTGGTGCAGAAGGGTCGCGGGCACGAGGGCATGTCGGTGCCGGTGGTCGTGTTCACGCATCCCGCGGCCGAAGTCGCCGTGCGGCGCGCGCTCGAAGAGATCGACCAGCTCCCCGAGATCACCGCGCCCACGCGCCTGATCCGCATCGAAGAGGAGCTCTGACGCATGGCGGTCAAACCCCGGTACCGCGCGTGGTTCGAGTCGCTCCACGATCCTTCGGAACGGTACGCGCTCGACGAGGTCGTCTACACCTCGCGCGACGGCGGGCTCCTCCAGGTCGTCCACGACATGGACGCGCTGCGGCAGACCTCCGGGGCGGAGTGGCGCCGCCTCTTCGAGGAGCGCTCGCACCGGAACGAGTGGCCGTACGGTTCGGGCGTGTGGGGCAAGAAGGAGTGGGTGTGTCCCGAGATCGACGGCGAGCACGTCGTGTCGATGTACGAGGGGCACTCGAATCTCTTCTGGGCGGAACGCTACGGCCGGGAGATCGGCCTCGCCGATCTCTGGATCAAGCAGTGCGGCAACTCGCACACGGGATCCTTCAAGGATCTCGGCATGACGGTACTGGTGTCGATGGTCAAGGAGATGATCGCGCGCGGGAAGCAGATTCCCGCCGTCGCATGCGCCTCCACGGGCGACACCAGCGCGGCGCTCTCGGCCTACGCCGCGGCGGCCGGCATTCCGGCGATCGTGTTCCTGCCGCGCGGCAAGATCTCGGTGGCGCAGCTCATCCAACCCGTCGCGAACGGCGCGATCGTGTTCGCGCTCGACACGGACTTCGACGGCTGCATGGAGATCGTCAAGCAGGTCGCCGAGAAGGACGGCATCTATCTCGCCAACTCGATGAACAGCCTGCGCATCGAGGGCCAGAAGACGGTCGGCGTCGAGATCGTGCAGCAGTTCGACTGGGAGGTGCCGGACTGGTTCGTGATTCCCGGCGGCAACCTCGGCAACGTCTCGGCGCTCGCGAAGGGTCTCGACATGATGGTCGAGCTGGGGCTCGTCTCGCGCCGGCCGCGCATCGTGTGCGCGCAGGCCGAGGCGGCGAATCCGCTCTACCTGTCCTACCAGCGCAACTTCGCGGTGTTCGAGCCGATCGCGGCGCGGCCGACGCTCGCTTCGGCGATCCAGATCGGCAATCCGGTCTCGATCGAGAAGGCGATCGACGCGCTGCGCCGCTACGACGGAATCGTCGAGCAGGCGAGCGAAGCCGAACTCGCCGAGGCGTGTGCCCACGCCGATCGCACCGGGCTCTTCAACTGCCCGCACACGGGCGTGGCGCTCGCCGCGACGGGCAAGCTCGCGCGCCGCGGCATCATCCGGAAGGACGACCGCGTGGTCGTCCTCTCGACCGCGCACGGACTGAAGTTCGTGGACTTCAAGGTCAAGTACCACTCGATGACGCTCGAGGGCATCGCCTCCGAGCTGCCCAATCCGCCGATCGAGCTGCCGGCGGTCTACCAGACCGTGCGCGACACGATGCTCGCCGAGATCGAGCGACGGGCGAAGCACTAGGAGCGCCGTGTTCACCGGAATCGTGGAGACGGTCGGGCGCGTCGTGGCGATCGAGCCGCAGGGCGAGAAGACGCGTCTCGTGCTGGAGGCGCCCGCGGTGACGGACGCGCTTCCCATCGGAGCGAGCGTCGCGGTGAACGGCGCATGCCTCACCGTGGTCGAGGTGCAGGGCGGATGCGTGGCCTTCGAGGCGGTTCGAGAGACGCTGGAACGCAGCTC
>JALOQG010000492.1 GCA_025453505.1 Myxococcota bacterium
CGCGCCATCGGCGAGCGCTGGGGCACGCTCGCGAGCGTCGTCGGCGAGGATCTCGGCGTGCTCGGACGCGACGCGCGGACGCTCGGCGACGAGATCGCGCGCTGGCCGGGGCTGACCGCGCGCGCGGCGGGCGTCGGCTGGCTGCTCACGCAGATCGCAGGCTCGTACCGCCTGCACGCGATCGAATCGGCGTTCGTCCCGGAGGCGACGGCTCGCATGCGACTCGAGGCGCTGCACGCCCGCAACGCGCGACGCTTCGCCGATGGGAGTCTGCGCTTTGGCGGCGCGTTCCTGAAGATCGGCCAGCTGCTCTCCGCGCGCCCCGATCTGCTGCCCGCCGAGTGGCTCGCTGCGCTCGCGCCGCTCCAGGATCAGGTGCCGCCGGCGGCGTGGGAGGACGTGCGCGAACGGATCGAGTCCGATCTCGGGGCCAGCATCGAGGCGCGCTTCGCCGCGTTCGAGGTGGAGCCGATCGCCGCGGCGAGCATTGCGCAGGTGCACCGCGCGAAGACGCACGACGGTCGCACCGTGGCGGTGAAAGTGCAGCGGCCCGGCATCGAGGCGGCGATCGCGCTGGACCTCGAGCTGCTCGCCGCCTTCGTCGCGTCGATGCGCTCCGCGCTTCCCGCGCTCGACTACGACGCGATCGTCGACGAGGTGCGCAGCGGTGTCGGCGCCGAGACGGAGTTCGAGCGCGAGCGCGCCGTGCAGGAGCGTCTCGCGGATTTCTTCGCCGGCGATCCTCACACGCGGGTTCCGCGCACGCTGCCCGAGTTGTGCGGTGGGGGCGTGATCACCAGCGAGTTCTTCGCGGGCCGCCGCATCACGCTGGCGCTCGACGAATGGCGCGAGGCGCGCGACGCCGGCGACGTCGAAGCGGGTCGGCGCATCGACGAATTGCTCGGTCGCGTTCTCGAAACGTATGCGCGACAGGTGCTGGAAGCGGGTGTGTTCCAGGCGGATCCGCATCCCGGCAACCTGCTCGTGGCGGACGACGGCACGTTGGCGGTCCTCGACTTCGGCTGTGCGCGCGAGATGGACGCTGCCGCGCGCGCACACTACGCGGCGCTCCTGGTCGCTTTCCTCGGCGGCGACGGGACGCGCGTCGCGGCGTTGCTGGAGACGCTCGGCTTCCGCACGCGAAGTGGCCGGCCCGACACGCTGCTGCACTTCGCCGAGGCGATGCTCGGTGCGTTGCGCGAATCCGCGCGCGGCGGAGCCGGGCTCGCGTGGCTGGATCGGGAGCAGCTCGAGGCGCAAGCGCGCGCGCTGCTCGCGGCGACGCGCGACGATCCCGTCATCCGTGTCCCCGCGGAGTTCGTGATGCTCGGGCGCGTATTCGGAACCCTCGGGGGGCTCTTCCAGCACTACCGGCCGAACATCGACTGGTCGCGGCACATGCGGCCGCTGCTCGCGGCGCTCAGTGCGCCGCACTAGCTCTCAGCCGATCCAACGCGTGGCGGCGGAGGTTGCGAAGACGCGCTCGGCGTTGTCGCGCAGGATCGCGGTCCGCGCTGCAGGCCGCGTCTCGGTCACGAGCAGCACCTTGGCCAGCGTCGCGGCCAGTGGGTAGAAGGGCCAGTCGCTCCCGAATACCAGGCGTTCGTGTCCGACGCGATCGAGGATGGACTGGAGCTGGGTCGCGCCCTGGCAGGCGATGTCGAGCCAGACGTTTGGATGCTGCTGCGCGGCGAGCACCGCATCCTCGACGTCACGCGCGCCCGCGTGTCCGAGCAGGAACTGCACGCGCGGGTAGGCGCGGATCGCCGGCACGTAGTGCCGGATCAGTGCATAGGGGCGGATCGATTCCGGCTCGATGCCCGAGCGCCCCGCGTGGAAGATCACGGGGAGACCCAGGCGTTCGCATTCGGCGTAGATCCGCATCGCGCGCGGATCGTCCGGGGCGAAGCGCTGCATCTCGGGATGCAGCTTGACGCCACGCGCGCCGCGTGCGGCGAACGCGCGCAGCTTGTCGATGCAGCGGGAATCGCCGGGGTGGACCGACGCGAAGGGCACGAAGCGATCCCGCGCGGGCGATCGTTCGATCGCGTCCATCCACGTCTCGGTGAGCTTGTCGCCGAAGGGAAGGCCGATCGCCATTCCGAGCACGGCCGCTTGCGCGAATCCCATTGCATCGAGCTCTGCGAGCAGATTCGCGAGGGTATGGGTGCGCGCGGCCGAGCCACCCCACGGCAGCACCTGGTCCCGCATCTGCCGCTCGAGCTCGGCATGGGCGGCGTCGCTGAAGTTCGCGTTCTGGTAGACGTCGAGGTCGAAGTCGCAGGGCGCGCCGGGCGCGTCGCAGTCGAGGTAGTACTGCGTTCGAGGCGTGCGCGCTTCGAGATCGATCGCGGGGGCCAGTAAGAGGGCGATTCCGAAGTGGGTGTGGAAGTCGAAGGCCGGCGGGATCTCGATCGTGAGGCGCAGCCGGCCGTCCGCGTCGAGCTCGAACCAGGGCAGCTCGGCGAGACCCCGATAGCCTCGGTAGCGCAACGATCCCAACGGGCCCTTGCCGCTGCGCGCGCTCTCTTCGGCGCGCTGGCGTTCGAGCGCTGCGCGATCCGCGTCGGTGTATTCGAGGCCGGATCCGCAG
>JALOQG010000493.1 GCA_025453505.1 Myxococcota bacterium
CAGGAGGCGTTCGCGCGGGCCTTTCGGGCGCTGGACCGATTCCGCGAAGAGTCGCAGCTCTCGACCTGGTTCCATCGCATCCTGCTCAACGAGGCGCATCGGCATCTGCGCTGGCGCTGGGTGCGGCGGCGCTTCGCGGGCGACATGCCCGAAGAGCCCGTGGATCCGCTCGCAGGTCCGCGCGGCGATCCGATCCTCCGCGCGCGCGTCCGCGCCGCGCTCGACCGGCTGCCGCGCGGCCAGCGCGAAGCGTTCGTCCTCGTCCACCTCGAGGGCATGACGGTGGTGGACGCCGCATCCGTCACGGGCCGCGCCGTCGGCACGATCAAATCCCATCTTCACCGGGCCCTGCGCGCGCTGCGCCAGGATCTCGCCGATCTGGATCCGAAACGAGAGGCGCATCGAGCATGAAGACCCGACCCGACGCTCACGAACCGATGACCGAAGAGGACGCCCGGCTGGTGCGGATCGTCTCCGACGCGTGTGCGCCGCCCGCGATGACGCCCGTACGTCGCGCGCGCTTCGACACGGATCTCGACGCGCGCCTCGCGCGCGAACGCTGGCGCTTCGCGCCGTGGCTCGCCGCCGCAGTGACGGCCGGCGCGGCCGCGCTTCTCGTGATCGCCTATGCGCCGCGCAGCGCCGACACGCCCGCCGTCGCCGACGACGCGGGCACGGAGGAAGCCTTCATGCTGGCCGTCGCCGGCGACTCGTCGCTCGACTTCGAAGCGGCGCTTCCCGCCGAATACCAGGCGATCGCCCTGATGCTCGACGCCGAGTAGGAGAGAGACGAGGATGAGGAAACAGCGATACGCATGGATCTTCGCGGCTGCGCTCTTCGCAGCCGGTGCGGCGACGGCCGGCGAAGACGGCTCGGGCCGCCGCCATCACGGCCCCCCGCCGATCGACCGCATTCTCGAGAAGCACGCGGATGCGCTCGGCCTCGACGACGCGACGCTCGCGCAGGTGCGCGAAATCGCGGCGCGTGCGCACACCGAGGACGCCCCGTTCCACGAGGAGCTGCGCGCCGAACGAGAAACGCTCCACGCGCTCTTGCGGCAGGACGCGCCGGATCTCGACGCCGTCATGAAGCAGGCGGACGCCGTCGGCGCCGCCGAGACCGCCCTGCACAAACGCCGGCTCGAGACGCTGCTCGCGGTGCGCGCGGTGCTGACGCCGGAGCAGCGGCAGGGCCTCGTGAAGATCTTCGAGGAGAAGCGCAAGCGCATGTTCGGCGACGGACCACCGCCTCCGCCCGAGTAGCCGGCCGCCAGCCGGCCTCCCTGCCATCGCAAAAGGCGGCGAGGGATGGGCGGAGGCGAAATAAAGCGCAGCAGGCCCGGCGCACACGGGCGGGCGGATCAACGCACAGAAGTGCGTAGATCGAGGAGCCACGGAGTCCAGATCTCCGTGTCCGGATGGAACGCCTTCCAGGAGAACCAGTAGGACTCGGTGACGGCGACGCCCTCCGGCGCTTCCCACTCGAACACGCCGCGATCCGACTCGTAGGAGACGCGGATCGCATGACCCTCGAAAGTGTCCTCGGCGCGGCCGCCGTTGCGCGTCAGCAGCGACGCCAGGTACGCGCGCGACTTGCCGTTCGCGACGACGCCGAGCACCAGCTCCTTGGCGTGGAAGCGGCGATCGCGCGCCTCGACCGGAAAGATCGAGCCGTCTTCCTCGACGTAGCGCGCGTACGGGGACTCGTTGTAGTCGTGCCGCTTCAGATCGGGCGGGATCAGGATGCGCGTCTTCGGCTCGCGCTTGCGCCAGGTCGCGAACTCTTCTTGTCGCACGCGCAGGCTGCGGAGCTCCGTTCCGGCGAGTTCGCCCGCGATCGCGCGGCCCTCGTAGTGGGACCACAGGCTCTGCGTCTCCTGGTCGTAGAGCAGGAAGCCCGCGTTGTAGAGCAGGCCCGACACGCCGAAGCGGAGCGTGCGCCCGCCGACCTTGCGCTCGAACACGCGCGCGACGCCCGTCAGCGGATCCAGGGTGATGGCGACCGGCACGCCGCCGACGTCGTCGTTCACGACCTGGTGATACTCGAGGATCGGCAGCAGGTAGGCGCGCGCGTCGCCCGCGATCGATACGCCGACGACCGGCGTCTCGGGCGAAACGGCGTCCGCCGCCTCGATGCTCGCGAAGGCCGGCGCGTCGACGGCCTGGATGCCGTCGCGGCCGGGACCGCCGGGCAGGATCTTCCCGGCATCGACGACCGTCTTCGCGACGGAGAATCCGTAGCGCTGCTTCGGATCGCGCTCCTTCGGAAGCGGCGCCTCCGCGGCGGACTTCGTCGCGTCCTGCGCCGCCGCGGGGAGCGCGACGAGCATCGCGATCGCGAACGAGAGTGCGAAGCTGGTTCTCATCGGGTCCTCACGCGTTGCCGGGAGCGACGCACGCGACGCTGTCCGCGACGATCGCGAGCAGGCGCGCGAGATCGGCGTCGTCGATGTTGAGCGGCGGCGCGACGTGGATCACGTTGCCGAGCGGCCGCAGGTACGCGCCGCGGCGGCGCGCCTCCTCGTAGACGCGCCAGCCGGCGCCGGCCAGATAGCCGGCGTCGCCCGCGAGATCGAGCGCGCCGATCATGCCGAGCGCACGCGTGCGCGCGACGCCGGGCAGCGACCCCATGGCCGCGAACGCCTCCGAGATGCGGGCGGCTTTCGGGCACGCTCGTTCGAGGATGCGCTCGTCGTCGTAGACGCGCAGCACCTCGAGCGCGACGGCGGCGCCGAGCGGATTGCCGCAGAACGAATGCCCGTAGTAGAAGGCGCGCTCGCGGCCGCCGAGGAAGCCGTCGAAGATGCGCCGCGTCGCGAGCGTCGCGGCCATCGGCAGCATGCCGCCCGAGAAGCCCTTGGCGGTGCAGAGCAGATCCGGCGCGATGCCCGCGTGCGCGCAGGCCCACATCGGGCCCGTGCGCCCGTAGCCGGCGAACACCTCGTCGGCGACGAGGAACACGTCGTTGCGCGTACACAGCTCGCGCGCCGCGCGCAGGAACGCGGCGTCGTGCATCCACATGCCGGCGGCGCCTTGCACCATCGGCTCGATCACGAGACAGGCGATCGTGTCGGCCTCGCGCGCGAGCAGATCGTCGAGCGCGGCGATCGCGCGCTGCTGCGATCCGCCCGGATCGCCGGGCGACGGCAGGTGGAAGCACTCCGCGAGCACGCCGCGGAACGGCCGCCGGAACAGCTCGACGCCGCCGATCGCCGTCGCGCCGATCGTCTCGCCGTGAAAGCCGTCGCCGAGCGCGGCGAAGCGCGTGCGCGCGGGGCGTCCGTTCTGCGCCCAGTACTGGATCGCGAGCTTGAGCGCGACCTCGACCGCGGTCGATCCGTCGTCGCTGAAGAACACGTGATCGAGCCCGGGCGGGGCGACTCCGCACAGCGCCTCGGCCAGCTCGGCGACAGCGGGATGCGTCATGCCCGCGAGTGCGCTGTGGCAGTTCGCGCGCGCCTGCTGCTCCAGCGCCGCGACGAGACGCGGGTGGTTGTGGCCGAGCGACGCCACCCACCACGACGAGTTCGCGTCGAGATAGGAGCGGCCGTCCGCGTCGTGCAGCCACGCACCCTCGGCGCGCACCACCACGATCGGATCGACCTCCTTCGCGTACGCGTCCATCGACGTGTACGGATGCCAGACCCGCCGCTTGTCGAGCGCAACGACCCTCGCGCGATCCACCATCATCGCAAACGAAGCGACACGCCCGATTCCCGCGTAGCGAGCTGAAGGCGAGCGGCGAGGGGGAGAGTCGCCTGCGGGCGACTCGTTCCCAGGTTCCGCGTAGCGAGCCGCAGGCGAGCGGCGAGGGGGAGAGTCGCCTGCGGGCGACTCGTT
>JALOQG010000494.1 GCA_025453505.1 Myxococcota bacterium
GAGCGCCACCCCCGCCGATGCGCCGGATCTCGTGCTCGTCACGATCGACACACTGCGCGCGGATCACCTCGGCTTCGCCGGCTACGCGCGGGCGACGTCGCCATTCCTCGATCGGCTCGCCGCGGGCGGCGTCGTCTTCGAGACCGCGATCGCGCAGGGATCGGCGACGCGCGAGTCGATGGCGTCGCTGATGACGGGGCTGCAGCCGTGGTCGCCGGCGTTCGTCCACCGCCGCGCCGCGGCGAACGCCCCGTACCTGGCCGACGGCTTCCACACGCTCGCCGAGCGCCTGCACGCGGCCGGCTACGACACGGCGGGCTTCGTGTCGAACCCGCACCTGCGCGCTTCCGGCGGACACGCCCAGGGCTTCGCGCACTGGGACGAAGCGAGCGGCTTCGCGGAAGTGCCAGGGCAGACCCAAGGTGCGGACGCGGTCGTCGGCGCCGCGATCGCGTGGCTCGCGCGCGCGCGATCGCCCTTCTTCCTGTGGGTGCACGTGATGGATCCGCACCATCCCTACACGCCCGTGCGTCCGGGCCCGTGGGAGGATCCGGACGACCCGGCCTTCCGGCGCTTCGCCGACGCCTGGGCCGCGCGCGATGCCGCCGCCTGGTCGGAGCGGCTGCTCGCCGTGGCGGAGGGGAACGCGCTCGAGCCAGGCGAACTCGCGTTCCTGATCGGCCGCTACGACGCGGAGGTCCGCGCGGTGGACGCTGCGATCGAGCGGCTCGTCGCGGCGCTCGGCGGACTCGCGGCCGTCGATGCGGACCGCGTGCTCGCGATCACCGCCGACCATGGCGAGGAGTTCCTCGAACACGGCGCCCTGCTCCCCTCGCACACGCTGCACGACGAGCTGCTCCGCGTGCCGCTGGTCCTGCGCGGCCGCGGGATTCCCGCCGGAATCCGCATCGCCGCGCAGGTCCCGCTGCTCGACGTCGCGCCGACGCTGCTCGCGCTCGCGGGCGCGCCGATGGAGGGACTCGACGGACGCTCGCTGGCCGGACTCTGGAGCGGCGACGACTCTGCGGCGCGGCCGGCCGTCGCGATCCGCGACGCGAAGTACGTCGCGCTGCGTGCGCAGGACGCCAAGCTGGTCGTGCGCACGGAGCCGTACGTCGATCCGCCGCTCGGAGCCGGTCTCGCTTCGCTGCGCGCGCTCACACGCTTCGTCGCGGACACGCCCGCGCGGCACAAGATCGGATTCCACCGCCTCGACGCGGACCCGGACGAGCGCGTCGATCGCATCGGATCGGACCCGCGCGCACGCGAACTCCATGCGGAGCTCGAAGCGCTGCGCCGCGCGCACCCACCGCGCGACGTCGCGCCGCCTTCGGCGCCCGGCCCGGACGCCGCCACACGCGAGCAGCTCCGCGCGCTCGGCTACGCCGAGTGACGCGCGCCCGCGCAGCGCGCGCCGCGCGCCCCGCCTAAGATCGGCGCGTGCGATCCGGCGAGGTCCGCCATCCCGAACGATCGGCCGCCGGCAAGCCGCTGGACGGCGGCCGCGACATGCTGGTGTCGGGCAATCCGGTGAAGCTCGCGCGGCTGCGCGGCGAAGGAGTGATCGGCTGATGGCACTCGACCTACGCTCGCTCGCCGCTCCTGCGCACACGGCGCTCGTCACGCAGGAGATCCAGCGCGGCGTGATCGGCGATCTCTCCCAGCTGCCCGAACTCGCCGCGAACGCGCGGATCGCCGTGCCGCAGATCGCGATGCTCGTGCGTGCCGCGCGCGCGGCCGGCGTGCCGGTGATCCACTGCACCGCCGAGCGCCGCGCCGACGGTCTCGGCGCCAACCGCAACGCGCGCCTCTTCCAGTACATGGCGAAGGCGCCGGTGAAACTGCTGCCCGGCTCCGACGCCGCGCAGATCGTGCCCGAAGTAGACGTGCAGGAGTCCGACCTGGTGCTGCCGCGCCTGCACGGGCTCTCGCCGTTCCAGGGCACCGAGCTCGACTTCGTGCTGCGCAACCTCGGCGTCACGACGATCGTCGGCGTCGGCGTGTCGGTGAACGTCGCGATCACGAACCTCGCGTTCGACGCGGTCAACGCCGGCTACCAGATCGTGATCCCGCGCGACGCCGTCGCCGGCTTCCCGCGCGAGTACGTCGAGTCCGTGTTCGCGCACACGCTCGGCGCGATCGCGACGCTGGTCGCGAGCGCCGACCTGGCCGCGTGCTGGGCGAAGCCCTGACGGCGATCAGCCGACTTCCAGCACCGCCGCGCCGCGCACGCGATCTTCCTTCAGATCCACCAGCGCCTCGTTCGCGCGAGCGAGCGGATAGAGCGTGGTGCGCGTGCGCAACGGAATCTCCGCGGCGAGCGCGAGCAGCGCGCGGCCGTCGGCCCGCGTGTTCGCCGTGACGCTGGTGACGCTGCGCTCCTGGAAGAGGTGGCGCTGGTACTCGAGCGGCGGGACGTCGCTCATGTGGATGCCCGCGAGCGCGAGCGTGGCGCCGCGGTCGAGCCGCTCGAGCGCGGCGGGCACCAGCTCACCCGCCGGCGCGAACACGATCGCGGCGTCGAGCGGCTCGGGCGCGACGTCGAAGCTGCCACCGACCCATGTCGCGCCGAGCTCGCGCGC
>JALOQG010000495.1 GCA_025453505.1 Myxococcota bacterium
GAGCTGGTCACTCAGGCGCTGATCGATTTCGTCTCGCGGCTGCTGACGCCACCCGCGCGGCTCGACCTCACGGCCGTCTTCACGCACCCGCTCAGCCTCACCACCGAGCAGCGCGGTCAGTTCCGTGAGACCGTGCGCATCGTCCACGCCGACCTCGTGCAGCTCGGCCTGATCTCGGCGGGCTCGGAGTCGTTCCTGCTCGATGAGTCGACGGCGGGCATCCTCTCTGTCGGTCAGCCGCACGCCGGCGATGTGCTCCTCGCGGCCGACCTGGGCGGCGGCACGCTCGATGTCTCGCTCGGCCGCGGCACGGGCACACAGCGCGACCAGATCGGCTCGCTCGAATGCGGCGGTCACTTCTTCCTCTCGGCCCTGTGTCAACGCAACGAGAGCGACGTGCGCCAGGTCCAGCGCTCGATCCGCTCGCGTCCGGACGAGGTGCGCGCGCGGCTCAGCAAGCCGGGCACCAGCCGTCTGCTCGAGCGCTACACGGGTCAGCTGCTCTTCTTCCTCGAGACGATGATCGCGAGCTACGTGCTGCGGCGGTCTGCCCCGCTCGAGGTGGTCGTGGATCCCCTCGAGGTCAAGCTCTACCTGCTAGGTAACGGCTGGGGCTTCTTCCGCTTCCTGGCCCACGCGGGCGACGACCCGGACCACGTCTGGGAGGAGAGCATCGCGGGGCTGCTGCGCCGCATGGAGCAAGACCTGCGGCTGGCTCTCGATCACGACCTGCGACTGACGTGGGCGCGCGGCGAACGGCCGCCCAAGCACGCCGTCGCCCACGGCGCGTTGAAGCTCGCGCAGGCTGGCGGCGGTGCCGCACGCCCCGCGGCCGCGATGTCGCTGCCCACGGGCGTCGGCTGCAGCGTGGGCGGGACACAGGGCTTCCACCTCGACTGGCACGAGCTCTTCGGACCCGCAACGGACCACAACCCCAACCTGCGCGATCGTGCCATCGACGACACCGTCGCCTTCGACTTCGACGAGCTCGACCGGCGTCTCGCGCATGCTCAGGCGCTGGCGCCTGGCGCGCCCGTCACGCGCGAGGCCGACGGGGTGGTCAGGCAGCGGCTGCTGGCGGCCCAGAACCGCTGTGGCGGTGTCGTCCCGACGGGCTATCTCCGAGGCCCGCTGCAGTTGCTGCTCGAGCACTGGACCCTGAAGCTCGGTAGCCCGTAGGACCGATGGATGCGCAAGGGGAGCGGGACGGCGGCGACCGAAAGCAAGAGACACACGATAGTCATTGCGAGCCACCGCAGGGGGCGAAGCAATCTCGAAGCCTGCTACAGGGATCGCTTCGCGATGACGACCGGGGGCCTTGAGGTGATCACGTGAACAGGAGGACTGGTGTGCGCTACCCCGTTCTTGCCGTCGTCGCGCTCACCGTCGTCGGCTGCAGCTTTCGCGCTTGCCGGCCGGCGCCGCCCGCGGAGCAGGCCGCCTTCGAGTGCGCGCGCAGCGCGCCGCTCGCCCTGCGCGGTGTCGACCTATGCGAGGAGGCCGCGTCCATCGCCCGGCCCGGCACGGCGCAGCTGCTCATCGATGCCTCCGGCTCGATGGCCGGCTTCGCGAGCGCGCGCGGTCAGCGCGGTCCGCTCACGCGCATCCACGAGTGGGTCGCATCGGCCATCAGCGGTCTGGCGGGGGATCAAAGGACCGTGTCGCTACGGCGCGTGGCCGCCTTCAACCGTGTTGATGGGATGCTCGCCCTCCCCAATCTGCGCGCGCTCGAGTCGCTCGAGCCGCGCGGGGACACGACGCTCGATCGGGCCGTGGAGGACGCCGTCAAAGAGGACCTGACGCTGATCGTCACCGACGGCGTCCCGTTCGTCGGCCACGAAGGGGCTGCCGACTGCGCGGCGGGCGCCGATCCCGGTTGCGTCGCGCGCCGTCTGCTCGATTTCGTCCGCCAGCGCACCGCGGCCGGCGTGTGGTTGGTGCCGATCGTCGCCGCCTACGATGGCGGCTTCTTCACCGAGGGTCAGGATGTCCCGCCCGATGCCGGCGCCGCGACCGTCATAGAAGAGAACGTCAAGCGCTCGTTCCCACGCTCCGACGTGCGGCTCGCGCTGCGCGCGGGGGCCACGCCGCCCATGCTCTATCGCGGCCCGCGCGTGGTCCTGCTGCTCGTGCTCGCGAACGACGAGCGGCTGGGACGCGCCTTCGTGCGGCTGCTGCTCGAGCGCGCCCCGCTCGCGCAGGTGCAGTCGCTCGAGGGCGACTGGAGCGCCTTCGATAATCGCGAGCGCCTGGCCGGGGTGATGACAGCGGTCGAGGTCTACCCTGGCTACCTGCCGCCCGCGCGCAGCATCGAGGCGACGCGCGTCGGCGATGCCTCTGGCACGATCGACGTGCGCACGCGCGGGGCCGGCGAGAGCCTCGGCATCGAGGTCGGATGCCGCGCGGGCGATGAGGGACAGACCCGCTACCGGCTGCTCTTCTCCGCGCGCGGTCGCCGCGGCACGGCCTGTCGCACGCTGCACTCGCTGGCGAGCGTCACGCTCAGCCTGTGCCCGAAGGACGAGTCCTCGGCCGAGGAGCGACAGGCCCTGGCCGCGGCGGTGCGCGACG
>JALOQG010000496.1 GCA_025453505.1 Myxococcota bacterium
GTGGCCGCACGCGGGCGGGCGCCTGCGCATCCTGCGCTCCGCGACGGACCTCGAGGACTACGCCGACGAGATCGCGCCGCTCGACGGCCTGATGCTCGCCTTCAAGCGCAGCGCGAAATCCTTCCACGGCCACCTTCCGCACGCCGGACACCGGCGCATGGTGCAGATCCACTGGGTGGATCCGAAGCGCATCGAGCGCAACGAGGCGAAGCGCCGCACGCTGCGCTGGCGCCTGAAGAAGCTGCTGCGGCTGGGATGATCCGCGTCAGCGGAGCACGTTCTCGCGCAGCAACCGGAGGATCACCGGCCAGGCGTAGATCAGCGGGCGGCGCCGCTGGCGCTCGGTCAGCTCGACCTTCTGGCCACTGTGCCGCTCGACCTTCCAGAGCGCGTACGAGACCCAGTCGTCGAAGGTCAGCGTGGTCTTGAAGAGACCGAGCACGGTCAGCGCCTTGGCGCGACGCCGCGCGAGCGACCAGCGGCGGCGCGCACTCGCACGCTCGCGCGGATCGCTCTCGACCTCGAGCGCCGCGTCCGCCGTCTTCACGCGCAGGCGCGCGTCGCTCGCGAGTGCGAGCGCGGCGACGCGGTCGAAGCGCTCCGGCTGCGCGGCGTAGAGCGAGTCGATCGTCGCGCCGGCTTCCCCGCGGAGTTCCGAGCCGTACGTCTCGCGAAAGCCGCGCAGCCACAGCTCGGCCGGCGCGAAGCGCTGCACGGGATCGTCGCCCGGCAGCCACGCCAGCATCTGCGTCACGGCCGTGTGCGTGGCGCGCAGCACCGACGCGACGACGCGCTCGCGCGATGCGGCGTCGCGCGACCACACGATGCGCGCCGGTTGACAGAAGCGCGACCACACGCGCGCATCCGGTCCGCCCGCCGCGCGCGCGTCGAAGTCGCGTTGCGAGAAGACCGCGTACTTCGCACGCAGCCGCGCGCCGGCGTGATCGCACTCGACGTAGAACACGTTGGGCGGGAGCACGCGGTTGAGAAGCGCGAGGAAGCGGCGCTCGTAGGCGGCGCCGTACGAGTCCACGATCACATAGAAGTCGAGCACGCCCTCGACGCCGCCGCGGCGCAGGCACGATCCGTAGAAGAGCAGCGCGGCGACGGCGTCGCCGTGACGCGCGCGGATCGCGTCGGCCATCGCCGTGACGGCGCCCTGCACGGGCGTCCGGAGCTCTGCATCGAGCAGGGCGCGGAGTTCCGCGGCGGACGCCTCAGGCACGCAGGAAGGGAACGTCGGGCAGCGCCGTGACGCGCACGACGCGATCCGGCACCGGATCGAAGAGCTCGCCGTCGATCACGAGTCCCGCATCGAGCTGCATCACGAAGCCGTGGACGTTCTTGGAGCGGTAGCCGTTCTCGGGCGTCGCGTAGACGGGCGGCCGGCCGCGCAGGATGCCGGGTGCCGCGCGCAAGAGATGCGTCGCCTTCGGCGCGATCCAGGTGGTCCGGACGGGCGCCGCTTCACGACCCCAGAACGGCCGCATGCCGAGGAAGAGCCGGTCGATCGAGCTCGCCATCGCGAGCATCACCTCGGATGCGTCCACGTCGAGACCGTCGAGCGCGAGCTGGTATTTGTCGGGATCGAGCACGCCCGACAGCTTCCCGATCGCGGCGCGCACGATGAGCATGCCGGTGATCGCGCCGGCGCCCCACGCGCCGACCTTCTCCTCGGGCAACGCGATGTGCGCGAGACCGACGGCGCGGTGCAGCACGCCCGCGCCGAAGAACATCCCGTACTGGACGTTCGCCTCCTTGGGCAGCTCGATCCGCAACACCGGCCGCGGTGCGAGCAGCCGGTCCATGCGCCCGCTGCGCGCGGCGGCGAGCAGCGACTCGAGGCTCTTCACCGGATCGCGATTCGCACCGAGATCGCTCGCGACCATGTTGGTCCGGCCGCCGCGGATCGGCGCGATCATCGGTCGCCAGTCGGGGCCGTTCGCGCCGAACAGATGCGTCAACGCGTGCTGGAGCGTGCCGTCGCCACCGTTCATCACGAGCACGTTCACGCCGGCCGCGGCGAACTCGCGCATCACGTCGGGCACGCGGTCGAAGTCGTGCGTCTCTTCACGCAGGATCTCGGGCGTGCGATCCAGGAATGCGAGCACCCGCTGGACGCGCTTGTTGTTCTTCCCGGCCCGCAAGTTGGTGAGCACACCGATCTTCACGGGCTACTCCTCCGAGTGGACGGCCACGCGGGAGGGCAGACGCCCTCCCGGCAGCGGGTTCATGTACGACACCTTCGCCACGGCCTCGCCGGCGAAGGATCGCCGGACGCCGCCCCCGGTGTCCAGCGAGATCTCGAACGGCGCGCGCAGCCACGTCAGGCGCGGCCGCGTGCGCGCGGCCACCAGCCACTGCATCGGACGCGGCAAGCGATCGGTCGGATCGACGCCCGCGAGCTCCGCGCCGAAGCGGACGCGCGCAGCGAGGCCGGCGGCGTCGAAGCGCAACGAGAGCGGCGCGCCGAAACCTTCTTCGGTCTCGTTCCAGCGCAGCGTCGACTCGCCGCCCGGGTCGCCCTGGAACAGGATGCGGCCCCCGCGCCTCGCGACGAGCCAACGGT
>JALOQG010000089.1 GCA_025453505.1 Myxococcota bacterium
CGAGACATGGATCGCGAGCTGGGCGAGCTGAGGAGCAGTCCCGCCCGGAAGCGCCAGCTCGGCGAGGCCGAGCTGGATCAACTCCTCCAGGCGCCCTCGATCGGCCTCTTGTTCCACGTGGAACTTCGCTCAACGAAGGCCCGCGGCGGACCCGACGACCCAGTCGCTGGCTCTGGGTTCCACGTGGAACGCGCGATCAGTCGCGCTGCTCGCGGTTCGAATGGTGTTCGTAGCGCTTGGCCTCTTCGAACTCGGGCGCGCTGTCCGGGACGACGACGACCTGCCGGTATCGCCCTTCCCCGACGCTCATCGTTGCAATCCCGTCCACCTCGCGCAGCGCGACATGCACGATGCGGCGATCCTTCGGGTTCATCGCCTCGAGCGCCACCGGGCGACCGGTTTCCCGGGCGCGCGAAGCCGCACGCTCTGCGACGCGGCTCAAATAGGCCTCGCGCTGCTCGTCGTCGCCCTCGACGTCGAGCACCACACGCTTTGCATCGTCGCCGGAGATTCGCAGCGACGCCTGGTTGGCGAGTAGCTGCATCGCGTCCACGCTGCGGCCTTCGCCACCGGCGAGGCGCTCGGCTGCCGCACCGCGCACCTGGAGAATCACGAGCTCATCGCTCTCGCTCGACTCGGCGATCTCGAAGGAGCCGATCTCCATGCGCTCGATCAGGCCCTTGACGAATTCTCCGACCTCACCGAGTGCCGTGGTCGCGCTCCCAACGGAGGGGCCACTCGGGGCCTCGGGCTCCATCGGCGCCGCCGCGACGCGCGGCTCTCGCTCGCGATCGCGATCCCCTCGCTCCCGTCCCCGGCTTTCGCCGCGGCCCTCACCACGACCGCCGCGTCCACGTCCTCCGTCGCGATCACGCGGGCCACCGCGCCCGCCGCGCCCGCGATCGTCATCTCGACCCCGGCCTTCGCTGCGCCCTCGGCGCGGTTCCGGCACTCCACCACCGTCTCCGCCCCGGCGCGGCGGCCCGGCACTGCGCGGGTAAGCCACGAGGACGCTGCGCATCCCGAGCCCCGCGATCTGCCCCTCCTCGGGCACGGCGATCGCCAGCTGGTCTTCGGAGACGCCGAAGAAAGCCGTCGCCTTGGCCAGCGCCTCGGCGCGGTCGTGACCCACGAACTCGCGCGCTTCAGAACTCGGATCGTACATGCTGCCTCCTGGGCCGTTCCGTCATGCCGGGGTCGGTGCCACCTGCCGGTTCAGCCAGACCTGCTGCGCGATCGCCAGCAGGTTGCTCACGAACCAGTAGAGGACGAGCCCGGACGGGAAGCCATAGAACATGAAGAAGAACATCACCGGCATCACGATCATCATCGTGCGTGCCTGGGTCGGATCCATCGATGTCGTCGGAGTCATCTTCTGCTGCAGAACCATGCTGAGCGACATCAGGATCGGAAGGACGCGCACGGGCCAGCCGACGCCGGGAATCGTGAACAGCGTCTCCGGCCGCGAGAGATCGTCGATCCAGAGCATGAAGGGCGCCTGTCGCAGATCGATCGAGCTCTGGAGCGCATAGTAGAGACCGATGAAGACCGGAAACTGGAGCAGGATCGGGAAGCAACCGCCGAGCGGATTCACACCGGCCTCCCGGTAGAGCTTCATCATCTCCTGCGACTGGGCTTGCTTGTCGTCCTTGTGCTTGTCCTGCAGCTCCTTGAGCTTCGGCTGCAGTTCGCTCATGCGCTTCATCGACTTCATCTGCTTCGCTGCGAGCGGCGCGGTCACGAGGCGCACCAGCACCGTCAGAATGATGATCGCGACGCCGAAGTTCGGGACGATGCTGTAGCAGGCCTTGAGCAGCCAGATGAAGCCGCGCGTCAGGGGCGCGATCCAGGACCAACCGAGATCGATCGAGCGGTCCAGCTGGGCGCCGACCGCACCGAGCAGGTCGGGCTCCTTGGGCCCAAAGAAAAGCGCGTACTCGCGCGTGAGCGAGGTGCCCGGGAGGATCGCCGCTGGCGGCTGAGACACCGTGACCTGCGCCTCCTCGCCTGGCCGGAAGGCGAACGAGGTCGCAAGGGCGTCGCGCGGCACGTCCGGCATCACGGCGGTCAGGAAGTAATGGCTGTGACCGGCGGCCCACTCGACATCGCCCTGGAAACGCCGCTCGAGCTCCGGCTGGCGCGAGAAGAAGCCGGGTTGCCCGAAGCCCGCGAGCAGCTCCCGCTCGACACTCCCCTGTGACAGCACCGAGATGGTCAGATCCCGGAAGTCGGCGCCGGGGTGTGCGCGCACCGGCAGCACCACGCCGAATGCGGGCGCAACGGACGCGCCGCCGCCGGCATTCGCGACTTCGAGGCGCATGCGAAATCGGTAGCTGTCTTCCTCGAACGTGAAAGTCTTACGCAGCAGCACACCGGACTGTGTCCGTTCGAAGACCAGCTCGCGAGGACTCGAGGAGACCAGCTGGAAATCCGCGCGGCCGAGATCGCCGAAGCCGATTTCGGGGAGCGGCGTCGCGAGCGCGGGAGCCTCCGTCTCCGTGCGATCGATCAGCACGACGGGTCCGCCGCCCTCACTCGCGGGCTGGGTGTACTGGAGCAGCTCGAAATGACGGATACCAGCGCCGCGCGACGTAAAGACCGTCCGGTGCAGCGGGTGCTCGACGACGAAGATCTGCTCTGCAGCGTTGGGCTCTACAGCAGCCACAGGCACGTCACGCGGCGCTTCTGCCCCGGCAGGCTGCTGCGCTGGCGTGGCACCTGGCGCCACCTCGATCGGCGGCTGCGGTGGCTGCTGCTGCTCGGCAACCGTCTCGGGCACTGGCACCGGGCGCTGCTTGGCCTCGTAGGTCATCCAGAGGCTGAGCACCAGGAACGAGAGCGCGAACGCGAGAAAGGCGTTGCGGTCCACGAAAACCTCAGGGGACGGGGTCGAGACCGCCGGGATGGAAGGGGTGGCATCGGGTCAATCGGCGCACTCCGAGCGCTGATCCCCGGAAGGCGCCATGTCGTTCGACCGCCTCGATGAAGTAGGCCGAACACGACGGGTAGAAACGACAAGCCGGGCCGATGAGCGGCGAGAGCGTGATCTGATAGACCCGCAGCGCGCCCACGACGAGGCGCTTCGCGATGGCGCCATCCCCGCTCATCCTCTGCGACTCGCGGCGGTCTCTGAGCGAAGCCGTTCCCCGGCCGCGGAGAGCTGCTGCCACGTGAGCGATGAATCCAGCCGGGCGGCTCCCTGGCGCGCGATCACGACGATATCGCGTCCCGCCGGGAGGTCGTCTCGATGTCGCCGGAACCACTCGCGAATCCGTCGTTTGACCCGATTGCGGTCAACCGCCTTTCCGACACGACGGCTCGCCGTCACTCCGAGCCGGGAAAAGCTCGCCTCGGTACGCGAGGGTGCGCTCAGCAACACGAAAGCCGCGGAACTCACGCGTACCGCGCCGCGGGACACGCGCTGAAAGTCGCGTCTGTCTCGGAGCCGATCGCAGCGCCGGAGGCGCTGGTCGCCGCTCGAACTCACTTGCTGGCGGTCGTGACCGCGAGCCGACGACGCCCTTTGGCGCGGCGCCGCTTCAAGACATTGCGGCCGGCCTGCGTCTTCATCCGCGCTCGGAAACCGTGTGTGCGACGGCGGCGGATTCGGCTGGGCTGGTAGGTGCGCTTCATGGCTCGTCCAGGCACTTCTGCGGATGGGGTTCGCGGAAGGCGCACCCTAGCCAGCGGGCTTCCGGACTGTCAAGGAGACCACCAAGAAGGGCACCGGTGCGAAAGTGCTTCGAGCGCGCTGGGGGATCACTCGCGCCATCCGATCCAATGCCTTCCCATGTTAAGATGCGCGCCGGTGGGGTTCCAGCACCGCGATCTCCTGCGGATCCCGAGCGACGACACCGAACCATCGTCCGACCGCATTCGGGTCCGGGCTTTTCGCTTCGAGCACCGTATGAAACTCGTCACCGAATGACACGGGGATGCGGATCCGGAGCCACCGCAAGACACGCGATGACGCCGACTTGAGACCGTTGCGTCGCTTCTGTCGGCCTCTACTCCGGTTGCTTCCGGATTTATACTCACTCCAAGAAACTAGAAGCAGGGAACTCCGAGCATGAAGCTGACGATCCCTCGTTCCGAACTGCATCGGGGTTTGTCTCGACTCCAGGCGATCGTCGAGAAGCGCAACTCGATGCCGATTCTCGCCAACGCACTCTTGCGAGCGACCAAGGGCGACCGATCCCAGCTCGAGATCGCGGCCACCGATCTCGAGGTCGGGCTACGTGGCACGCACGGTGCGGATGTTTCGAAAGCGGGAAGTCTCACCGTCTCGGCGCGCAAGCTATTCGAGATCGTCCGAGAACTGCCCGATGAGCCGGTTTCACTCGCGGCAACGTCAAATTCGTATCTCGAGATCCAATGCAACCGCGTGCGCTTCACGCTCGCGGGCACCGCGGCGGAAGAGTTTCCGACGCTTCCCGAGGTCTCTCCTGCTGCACTCGTGCGTCTGCCGGCGACCGTGGTCGCGAATCTGATCGAACGTACGATGTACGCCGCATCCGTGGACGAGACCCGTTACAACCTGAACGGCGTCCACTTCGAACTTCTCGAGGACGGTGCCAAGATCCGCATGGTCGCGACCGACGGCCATCGTCTCGCGTTGATCGACCGCCAGGTCGCGGGTGGCGCCAACGATCTCACCAGCGGCGTGATCCTCCCGCGCAAGGGCCTCGCTGAACTCAAGCGTCTGGTGGACGAGGAAGACGCAGACGAGATCGAACTCGGGATCGAGGGAAACAGCGCCCTCGTCCGGAAGAACGATGTGACGCTCACGATGCGGCTCATCGAGGGCGAGTTCCCGAACTACCGCCAGGTCATGCCCAAGGCGACGACGCGGCGCGTGACGCTCTCGTCCGATGCGCTCTCGTCGGCTCTTCGCCGCGTGGCACTGCTCTCCGTCGAACGCAGCAAGGCGGTTCGGGTCGAGCTCACGTCCGGGCATCTGCGCCTCTCTGCGAACAACCCCGACCTCGGTGATGCCAGCGAGGAACTCGACATCGACTACGAGGGCGAGTCGATCGCCGTCGGCTTCAACGCCCGGTACCTCCTCGACAGTCTCGCTGCGTTCCGCACCAAGGAAGTGGAGTTCTGCCTCGAGGACGAGCTGTCGCCGGCGGTGCTGCGCCCGACCGAGGATCCCGACACGCTCGCCGTCGTCATGCCCATGCGCCTCTAAACCCTCGGTCCGATTCGTAAAAAAGCCGGTCCCGCACCTTTACGCGTCGACCCGGATCGAGTAGCTTCACCCGGCTTCCCCCCGCACCTGGAGCGCGTTCCCGCCGCGCACCGCGCATGGCGCGAAGTGTGCGGCGAGAGCGGAGAGAAACCCCCAGGTCGGGGAAGCGAGAGTCCCGACTACGGAAGGAGCTTCGTGGCCTACGACGCGAGTGCCATCGAGGTCCTCGAAGGTCTCGAGCCCGTTCGCAAGCGCCCGGCGATGTACATCGGCTCGACCGGGCCCGACGGCTTGCACCACCTCGTCTACGAGGTCGTCGACAACTCCGTGGACGAGGCGCTGGCGGGGCATTGCTCCGAGGTCCAGGTCTTCATCCACGCCGACAACAGCATCACCGTCGAAGACGATGGCCGCGGCATCCCGGTCGACGAGCACGCGAGCGAAAAGCGCTCCGCCGCCGAAGTCGTGATGACGACGCTGCACGCCGGCGGGAAGTTCAACGAGAACAGCTACAAGGTGTCCGGCGGCCTGCACGGCGTCGGCGTCTCGTGCGTCAACGCGCTCTCGGACCGGCTCGAACTCGAGATCCGCCGCGACGGCCGCGTCTGGCGACAGACCTACCAGCGCGGCGCACCGGATGCACCGATCGCCGCGATCGGCGAGACCGATCGCACCGGCACCCGCATCACCTTCCATCCGGATCCCGAGATCTTCCCGTCGATCGAGTTCAGCTTCGACGTGCTCTCGCAGCGTCTGCGCGAGTTGTCGTTCCTGAACGCCGGCATCAAGATCAACATCAAGGACGAACGCACCGAGAAGTCGCACGAGTTCTGCTACGAGGGCGGCATCGTCTCGTTCGTCGAGCACTTGAACAAGAGCCGCCAGCCGCTGCATCAGCCGCCGATCTTCGTCTCGGGCGAGCGCAAGTTCGACTCGAAGGGCATCCAGGTGCCGGTCGGGATCGAGATCGCGGTGCAGTACAACGAGACCTACAACGAGAGCGTCTTCTCGTTCGCGAACAACATCAACACCGTCGAGGGCGGCACCCACCTGATCGGGTTCCGCACGGCGCTCACGCGCTCGATCAACCGCTACCTCGCGTCACAGAAGAAGAACGGAAAGGCGAGCGCGGAAGCCGAGACGGTGTCGGGTGACGACGTCCGCGAAGGTCTGACCGCGATCATCTCGGTGAAGCTGCCGCAGCCCGAGTTCGAGGGACAGACGAAGGCCAAGCTCGGTACCACCGAAGTGCGCGGTCTCGTCGAGCAGCTGCTCTACGACCAGCTCTCCGCGTACCTCGAGGAGAATCCCGGCGTCGCGCGGATCCTCGTCGCGAAGGTCGTGGACGCCGCGCGTGCGCGGGCGGCCGCCCGCAAGGCGCGCGACCTGGCGCGCCGCAAGGGCGCCCTGTCCGACTTCAGCCTCCCCGGCAAGCTCGCGGACTGCCAGGAGCGGGATCCGTCGCGCTCGGAGCTCTTCATCGTCGAGGGCGATTCGGCCGGCGGCACCGCGAAGCAGGGCCGCTCGCGCGAGACGCAGGCGATCCTCCCGATCCGCGGCAAGATCCTGAACGTCGAGCGCGCGCGTCTGGATCGCGTGCTGTCGTCGCAGGAGATCCAGGCGATGGTGGCGGCGATCGGCTGCGGCATTGGCGAGGACTTCGACCCGGACAAGGCCCGCTACCACAAGATCATCATCATGACCGACGCGGACGTGGACGGCAGCCACATCCGCACCCTGCTGCTGACCTTCTTCTATCGCTGGATGCCGAAGCTGATCGAGCGTGGCTACCTCTACATCGCGCAGCCGCCGCTCTACAAGGTCAAGAAGGGCAAGAGCGAGCGCTACATCAAGGACGAGGCGGCGCTCGAGCGCTACCTGCTCGATCTCGTGCTCGAGTCGTCGCACATCGTGCCGAACGGCGGCAGCGAGCCGCTCCCGATGGACGCACTCCGCCGCGTGCTCGAGGGCGCCAGCGAATACAAGCGCCTGCTGCGCCTGCTCGCGCAGCGCCGCATCGACGACCGCCTGATCGACGCCGCGATCCAGGCCGGCGCTCTCGGCGAAGCGGATCTGCGCGACGAAGCGACGCTGCGCGACCGCGTCGCGCCGCGGATCGCGGAGAGCTACGCGCGGCTGGTGCCCGACGGCGGTGCGGTGCTCTGGGTCGTCTCGCCGGATCCCGAACACGGCGCGCATCGCCTCGTCGGCACGACGCGTCGCGCGGGTGTGTCGCTGCGCGCGACCTTCGACACGCTCTTCCTCCGCTCCTCGGACTGGACGCGCCTGCGCGATCTCGCCGCCGAGATCGGGACGAGCGGCGCCGCTCCGTACACCGTTGCCCGAGAGGGTGAGGCAGACGAGGTGGTGCACACCGCCGTCCACCTCCTCGACCGGATGCTCGACCTCGCGAAGAAGGGGCTCTCGATCCAGCGCTACAAGGGCCTCGGCGAGATGAACCCCGACCAGCTCGCCGACACCACGCTGAACCCGGCGTTTCGCCGCTTGCTGCAGGTGCGGATCGAGGACGTGGTCGAGGCCGACGACGTCTTCACCAAGCTGATGGGCGACGACGTCGAGCCGCGGCGCGAGTTCATCGAACAGAACGCACTCAACGTGCAGAACCTCGACGTGTAGCGATGAGCGAAGAAGCGCCGCCGCCGCCGAGCGACCCGGGACTGCCGACGCCCCCGGGCGGCTCGCCGCCCGAGAACTCGGTCCCGCGCGCCATCGAGGAAGAGGTCCGCTCGTCTTTCCTCGACTACTCGATGTCGGTCATCATCAGCCGCGCGCTGCCGGACGTGCGCGACGGCCTGAAGCCCGTCCACCGCCGCATCCTCTACGCGATGCAGCAGGAAGGCCTGATCCCGACGCGCGCGTATTCGAAGTCCGCGGGCGTCGTCGGCGAAGTGCTGAAGCACTACCACCCGCACGGCGACTCGGCCGTCTACGACGCTCTCGTGCGCATGGTGCAGGACTTCTCGCTCCGCTACCCGCTGATCGACGGCCAGGGGAACTTCGGCTCGATCGACGGCGATCCGCCGGCCGCGTACCGCTACACCGAATGCCGTCTCGCGCGTCTCGCCGAGGAGATGCTGCGCGACATCGATCGCGAGACGGTCGACTTCGTGCCGAACTTCGATGGCTCGACCAGCGAGCCGCACGTCCTGCCGACGCGCCTGCCGAACCTCCTCGCGAACGGCTCCGCCGGCATCGCCGTCGGAATGGCGACGAACGTCCCGCCGCACAACATCAACGAGCTCGTCGAGTCACTGATCCTGGTCGCCGAGAATCCCGAGTGCACGCTCGACGACCTGCTCGAGAAGATGCCCGGTCCCGATTTCCCGACCGGCGCGCTGATCTGCGGCCGCACCGGCATCCGCCAGGCGTACGAGACGGGTCGCGGCCTGCTCACGGTCCGCGGCCGTGCCAATTTCGAGGAGACCAAGCGCGGCGGCACGCGCATCGTCATCACCGAAATCCCGTTCCTCTTGAACAAGGCCTCGTTGCTGGAGCGCATCGCCGAGCACGTGCGCGAGGGCAAGATCGACGGCATCTCGGACCTGCGCGACGAGTCGAACCGCCAGGGCATGCGCGGAGTCGAACCGCCAGGGCATGCGCGTCGTGATCGAGCTGAAGAAGGACGCGACGCCCGACGTCACGCTCAACCAGCTCTACAAGCAGACGCCGCTCCAGAGCACCTTCGGCGTCAACATGCTGGCGCTCGTGAATGGGCGCCCCGAGACGCTGCCGCTCAAGAGCGTGCTCAAGCATTTCCTC